>JAEWDJ010000062.1 GCA_023390155.1 Actinomycetes bacterium
GCGCCGATCCGCACGACCGCCTCCGGCCAGCCCGCGGAAGCGGTGGCGGCGACGGCGCCGAGGGGAGCCGGTGCGGCGGCGAGGCCCGCGGGACCGATGGCGTGCAGGGCCGAGACGGCGACGAGCCCGTAGACCACGAGGGCGATCGCGAGCGCGGTGGTGATGGCTCGCGGGATGGTGCGCGCGGGCTCGCGCACCTCCTCCCCCATCGTCGCGATCCGCGCGTATCCCGCGAACGCGAAGAAGAGGAAGCCGGCGGACTGCAGGATCCCGTAGGGCGTCGCCGCGGTCCCCGGCAGGCTCGCGGAGGGCGCCGTGTGGCCGAAGCCGAGGGTGACGACCACCGCGAGCACGAGGAGGGCGACGGACACGAGGATCCGGGTGAGGAGGGCCGTCCGGGTGATGCCGACGGCGTTGACCGCGGTCAGGGCGACGACGGCGAGCACGGCGACCGGCTTCACCCACGCCGCCGGGACAGCGTAGGTCGCGACCGTGAGCGCCATCGCCGCCGAGCTGGCCGTCTTGCCGATCACGAACGACCAGCCGGCGACGAAGCCCGGCCACGCGCCGAGCCGCTCCCGCCCGTAGACGTAGCTGCCGCCGGAGGTCGGATACTGCGCGGCCAGCTGGGCAGAGGCGGTCGCGTTGCAGAACGCGATCGCACCAGCCAGCAGCAGCCCCACGAGGAGGCCGCCTCCCGCGGCGGCCGCAGCGGGGCCGAAGGCGACGAAGACACCGGCGCCGATCATGGAGCCGAGGCCGATCACCACCGCGTCCCCGAGGCCGAGGCGACGGGCGAGCGGGGTGGCGGGTGGAGGCGCGGTCACGCAGCGAATCGTAGCCGTCGTGGGTGACGCGCCGGGGAGCCGGGGCACCGCCCTAGGCGACGCCCGTCACCCTCCCCCGCTCGATGAGGTAGCCGACGGCGACGGCTCCCGCGATGCACAGCATGATCGGGGCGAGGAGCTGGAGGCCCTGGTTCGTGAACTCCATGACGAGTACGAGGGCGGTGATCGGTGCGCGCATCGTGACCGCGAGGAAGGCGGCCGCGCCGATGAGGGCGAAGCCCGCGAGCGGCGCGCCCGGCCAGACGACGTCCCACAGGGCGCCGACGGTCAGTCCGAGCCCGGCCCCGATGGCGAGGGAGGGCGTGAGCGTTCCGCCGGCCGCTCCCGCGCCGATCGTACCGACGGTCGAGGCGGTCTTGACGAGGGTGGTCGCGAAGACGAGGAGGACGGGCAGTGCCGCCGTGAAGGCGAGCTGACCGAGCGATCGGCCGTTGCCGAGGATGGCCGGCAGCCACAGCGACACCACGCCGACGGCGGTGAACACGAGCGGCATCACGATGAGGATGCCCCAGGACTTCGGCCGGTGGCGCTGGGCGAAGCCGGCCAGCTTCACGAAACCGACGGCGGCGAAGCCGAGGAGGGGGCCGGCCAGGATGGACCACACGACGATCGTCGGGGTGAGCGGCACCTGCTCGACCGCGTACAACGGGTTCGCGGGAACGACGACGCGGGCGACGAGGGCGGCGATCGCCGAGGTGGCGAGCGCCGGGAGCACGGTGGCGAAGCTGACCTCGGCCAGCAGGATCTCGACGGCGAAGACCGCTCCCCCGAGCGGGACGTTGTAGACCGCAGCCAGGCCGGCTCCCGCACCGCACGCGACCAGGATGCGCCGCTCCCGCGCCGAGACGCCGGCGCGCTCGGCCAGCCAGCCGGCCCACAGCGCGGCGACCTCGCGCGGCGCGACCTCCCGGCCGATGGATGCACCGAGTCCGACGATCACGATCTGCAGCCCCGCGTTGATGAGCGTGACGACGCCGGGCATGCGCCGCCCGCCGACGGACGCCTCCACCGACACGACGGCGTGGTCGGGCCGTCGACGACCCCACCAGCGCAGCAGCCACCAGCCGACGCCGCCGAGGATTCCGGCGACGACGAGCGCGACGACCCGGTTGACCGGCGGCGCTTCCAGCAGCCCCTCCAGGAACGACCCCTCCGAGTAGCCGAAGGCCAGGTGCTGGATGCCGTGCAGGGCCAGGTAGACGAGCGCGCCCCCGATACCGCCGCCGATGCCGACGAGGGCGGTGACGACGACGAGCCGGATCAGCCAGGACGGGGTGCCGGATCGGCGCGCGGCTGAGGCGGAGTGCACCGGTTCAGCGTAGCGGAGCGGTCGGCGGCGCCACGTCGACCGCGTGTCGGCCGGGTGCCGGCGCGCGTGCCGGCCGGCACGGCCGCACCGGTCAGGCGCCCGGGACGAGCGCTCCCACGGTCAGCAGCGAGACGGAGCTCGACTCGCACGCCATCGCGTTCGTGTACGCGATGAACAGCGACTCGGTGGACCCGGGCGGGTACACGCGGAAGCCGTCCGGCTGCTTGGGGTCGCAGTCCGATTCGGGGTAGTTCAGCGCCTGCACGATCTTCAGCGGCGCATGGGCGGTGCCGCCGGGCTGCAGCGTGACGGTCGGGTGCGGGGTGCTGCGGTCGAACTCCGCCGCGGCGCCCAGCTGGGTGCCGTCGTCGTCGCCGACGAACGAGACGCCGGGCCAGCCCTGCAGCGAGCACTCCGCGGTGCCTCCGTTGGTGAGCACCAGGGTGACCTCGACGCTGCCGGCCGCCCCGCCTCCGCCGGGCTGGATGCTGCCGGTCAGCGTGCCGGTGTCGCACTGCCCGTCGATCGGCGCCGACGTGCTCGTGCCGGTCGGACGCGGGGAGGGGCTCCCGGTG
>JAEWDJ010000078.1 GCA_023390155.1 Actinomycetes bacterium
GGCGATCCCCGACGCCGCAGACACGGCGACCCTCACCCCGGCGGAGCGCGAGGCGCTCGCGAAGGCCGACCCCGAGCTGGTGGCTGCGCTGCGGGAGGTCGTCCTGCAGCGGGCGTCCGACCTCCACGTGACCGTCGGTGCACCGCCCATGGTCCGCATCGACGGCTCCCTGACACCCGCGGGCCCGGCCGAGCCGTGGAGCCACGAGCGCGCTCTCGCCGCGCTCACCAGCCTCCTCACCGACCGGCAGGCCGAGATCTTCAAGCGGGAGCTGGAACTGGACTTCGCGTTCACCATCTCGGCCAACTCCCGCTTCCGCGTGAACTTCTACCAGCAGCGCGGCTCCGTCGGCGCGGCTTTCCGCCTCATCCCCACCGAGATCAAGCAGTTGCGCGACCTCGGCGTCCCGGAGCAGATCGGGAACTTCTCCACCCTGCCCCGCGGCCTCGTCCTCGTGACCGGCCCGACCGGCTCCGGCAAGTCGACCACCCTCGCCGCCCTCATCGACCTCGTGAACTCGACCCGCGCCGACCACATCGTCACCGTCGAGGACCCGATCGAGTTCATGCACACGCACAAGCGCTCGATCGTCAACCAGCGCGAAGTCGGCCACGACACGCACAGCTTCAACAACGCGCTCAAGCACGTCCTCCGCCAAGACCCCGACGTCATCCTCATCGGCGAGCTCCGCGACCTCGAGACCATCTCCGTCGCCCTGACCGCCGCCGAGACCGGCCACCTCGTCTTCGCCACCCTGCACACCCAGGACGCCCCGCAGACCATCGACCGCGTCATCGACGTCTTCCCGCCCCACCAGCAGGACCAGGTGCGCGCCCAGCTCGCCGGCACCCTCCAGGGCGTCGTCTGCCAGACCCTCGTCAAACGCGCCTCCGGCCGCGGCCGCGTCGTCGCCACCGAGGTCCTCATGATGACCCCCGCCATCGCCAACCTCATCCGCGAGGGCAAGACCTACCAGATCGCCTCCGCCATGCAGGCCGGCCGCGGAGACGGGATGCACACGATGGACCAGCATCTGGCGGAGCTGGTCAATGTCGGCGCGATCACCCACAAGGCGGCGCTCGAGAAGGCCCACGACGTCGAGAGCATCCACCGTCTCATCCAGCGCGTCGAGTCGCCCACCGAGGCATCCGCCCGTGCGATGGCGTCGGGCGGCCCGGACTTCGGCGACAGCTTCTCCGGTGTGGTGAAGTGATGGCATCCACCACCACGTACGCGTATCGCGGCCGGACGGCCGAGGGCAAGGTCGTCAAGGGCAAGCTCGATGCACCCGGCGAGGGCTCGGTGGCCGCGCGGCTGAGAACCATGGGTCTCTCGCCCATTTCCATCGCCGAGGCGCCGGAGGGGACCGGGCTGGACCGGGAGATCAACCTCGGCTTCGGCAGCGGCGTGAAGCTCAAGGACCTCGCGATCATGAGCCGGCAGATGGCCACCATGATCGGCTCGGGCCTCTCCATCCTGCGGACTCTGAACATCGTCGCCGAGCAGACGGAGAACAAGAAGCTCGCCGCGATCATGGGCAAGGTGCGCGACGATGTGGAGTCGGGCGTCGCGATCTCCGACGCGATGCGCAAGAACTCGGACGCCTTCCCACCGCTCATGGTCAACATGATCAAGGCGGGAGAGACCGGCGGCTTCCTCGACAGCTCCCTCGAGTCGATCGCGGACAACTTCGAGAAGGAGGTCAAGCTGCGGGGCACGATCAAGTCCGCGCTGACCTACCCCGTCATCGTGCTGTGCCTCTCCGTCGTCGCCGTGATCGCCATGCTGCTCTTCATCGTCCCGGTCTTCGAGAACATGTTCAAAGGCCTGGGAGGAACCCTCCCGCTGCCCACCCAGATCCTCGTGGAGCTCTCCCACGCGATGGTGTGGGTGGCGCCGGTCCTGCTCGTGGGCGGCATCGTCGGGGCCATCTGGTGGGCGCGCAACAAGAACTCCGAGAGGGTGCGGATGCGCGTCGACCCGCTCCGACTCAGGCTCCCCGTGTTCGGTCCGCTCCTGAAGAAGATCGCGGTCGCGCGGTTCAGCCGCAACTTCGCCAACATGATCAGCGCCGGCGTCCCGATCCTCCAAGCGCTCAGGATCGTGGGGGAGACCTCCGGCAACTGGGTCATCGAGAACGCGCTCGTGAAGGTCGCCGAGTCGGTCCGGCAGGGCGAGTCGATCTCGGCCCCGCTCGCGGAGCAACCGGTCTTCCCCAGCATGGTCACTCAGATGATCGCCGTCGGGGAGGACTCGGGCTCGCTGGAGACCATGCTCACCAAGATCGCGGACTTCTACGACCAGGAAGTCGAGTCCGCCACCGAGCAGCTCACGGCGATGATCGAGCCGCTCATGATCGCCTTCCTCGGCGTCGTCATCGGCGGCATGGTGATCGCGCTTTACATGCCGATCTTCCAGATTTCCAGCCTCGTCAAGTGACCGTTCACACGCTGTACATCCCCTGAACGAGGGCTCCCCATAACTGGGGTGTCCTATCAAAGAAATTGCCCCCTTTTGTGGGATTCTGCCGAAAATTTCCTCGGAATTAGCATCAGCCATCGGAAGGGCTCGCACCCATCCGCTCCCCGCATTCCCCGACCGAATGGACACTGCAATGTACTTCCGTCTGATGGGCAAGCTGAACGCCCGCCGCAAGAATCTGCTGGAGAACGACGAGAAGGGCTTCACCCTGATCGAGCTCCTCGTCGTCGTCATCATCATCGGCGTCCTCGCCGCCATCGCGATCCCGGTCTACCTCGGTATCCAGAACAACGCCAAGGACAGCGCGGTGCAGTCCGACGCGACGAACGCCAAGACCGCGATCGTCGCTTACCAGACCGACAAGGGGATCCTTCCCCCAGCGGGCGACCTCAGCACTCTCGACGCTAAGTACGGCTTCACGAAGAGCGCCAACTCCGGCACGGTCGTCTTCCAGATCGCCTCGACCAACGACGGGTGGTGCGTCGAGGTCGACAGCAACGCGACGTCCACCAAGTACGCCGCAACGGACAAGCTCGGTGCGGCGAAGGGTACCTGCACGGCTGGTGCCTTTGTCGCCGCGTCGGCCACTCCCTGATCTTCGCCCACTGACACGGGGGTGGCGACGCGCACGCAGCGTCGCCACCCCCGATCCCGTTCTACCTCCGCATCCCGCCCACCCATCCCACCCCCGAGGGAGGTGACCCCATGAACGTCTTCACTCGCCTGTCCCGCCGGCTGAGCCCGCTCGCCCGCGACGAGGCCGGTCTCACCCTCGTCGAGATCCTCGTGGCGATGACCATCTTCGGGATCATCTCGGTCGGCATCGCCGCCGGGGTCACGGCGAGCCTCGTCAACACCCGCGACTCGCAGAACCGGGAGGCCGCCCTCAACCTCGCCGCGTCCCAGATCGACCTGGTCCGCTCCGTCACCGACGTATTCACCGTCAACGACACGGCAGGCCCGGCGAACGTCGTCGTCGGCGGTGTCTCCTTCCACGTCAGCCGTGAGACCAACTGGGTCACCTCGAGCGGCGGCGACGCGTCCTGTGGCGCCAACGCCGCCGGCAGCACCCTCCTCTACAAGCGGGTCACCATCTCGGTGACCTGGGACGGGATGCGCAACACCGACGCTCCCGCCGTCGCGGACACCCTGCTCGCGCCCAACAGCCGGATCAACGATCCGACGAAGGGCACGATCCTCGTGCACGTCTTCGGCGTCGACGGCTCGGATCGTCCCAACGTCTCCGTGAACGCGGTGCCGACGCCGGGTGTCACCGGCAACACCGCGACGGCGCTGACCGTCACGCCGGCGGACACCGACATCCAGGGCTGCAGCTACATCCTCAAGGTCACGCCCGGCACGTACGACGTGACCGTGAGCAAGACCGGCTACATCGCCGACGACAACAAGACGCTCGGCTCCGCGGTGAAGACCGTCGGCGTCGCCGCCGGCGCCTCCGCGTCCGCCTCGTTCCAGTTCGAGAACGCGGGCCTCTTCAGCAGCGCGCTCGCTGTCAACGCGGGCGCCACCACCGGCATCCTCACACCCACGAACCTGGACCTCACCTTCCTGAGCAGCAGCTACGGCACCTTCGTGAAGACGTCGACGGGTTCGGCGATCGGCCTCCACCCGTACGCGGACGGCTACACGGTTCTCGCCGGCAAGTACGTCGATCCCAACGTCTCGGCCTCCCAGACCTGCCCCGCGGTGGATCCCGAGGCCTGGCCGGACACCACGGTCGGCTCAGTGACATACTCCGGTCATCGTCCGTCGCTGATCTCCGCTCGGCCCGGCGAAGCGGCGACACCCGGTCCGGCGCAGGTCACGATGGGCGTCTTCACCGTCGTCCTGAACAATGCGAACGGCGCCTACATCAACGCCGTGGCGCAGTCCGGCTCGAGCAACGGCAACCCCGGGTGCCCGGTGGCGATGGCGTACACGTTCGGCAGCAAGGTGACGTCATCGACGAACACGACATTCAGGCTCGCCCTCCCCTGGGGGTCGTGGAAGCTCTATCAATCGTCCACGAGCACCGGCACGACCAACCAGATCGGCAACAGCGGGATGACCGCCGTAGCCGGCACGACGCTCATCAAGGACAGTTCGAACATGGTCACCTTCGACCCGAGGGTCGCGTCGTGATCGCCGTCCTGCGCCGGCGGCTGGCCCGGGTCCACGAGGACCAGCGCGGCGTCACGCTCGTCGAGCTGATCGTCGCGATCGGACTCCTCGGCGTGTTCACGACCATCGTCACCTCACTGTATCTGAGCTCCATCCAGGCGATGTCGATCGGACGCGACGTGCACGCCAACAGCGCACAGGCCTCCAACGCGATCAACGAGATCACCCGGGTGATCCGCGCGGGCACCGACAACCCCGTCCAGGGCCAGTCCCTCAACAACCCGGCGTTCGAGGTGGCCATGGCGGACAAGGTCCGCCTCTACGCCTACATCAACCTCAGCGGCGCATCCGAGCTGCCCGTCATGATCGAGCTGTCCGTCGTCGGCGGGAGCCTGGTCGAGAAGCGCTGGGCGGCCACGCAGAACGCCGCGGGGTACTGGCTCTTCCCCGCCTCGACCGCGACGCCGACGTCGACCCGCACCATCGCCTCCTATGTGGTCCCCTCCGTCGCGAGCGGAGGGACGCAGCTCTTCACGTTCCTCCAGACCAACAACGCCGCCATCCCGATCCCTACGGGTCCGAACGGCATCACCGACGCGACGACCCTGCGTTCGATCGCGGCGGTGCAGGTGTCGTTGACGGTCCGGGCGAGCGCGTCGGACGCGTCGCAGCAGGTGACCCTGCAGAGCACCGTCGGGATCCCGAATCTCGGCCTGGCCAGGACGCTGAGCTGACCATGGGGACGACACGGACGAGGATGCGCGGGCTGAGCCGGTGGCGGCGGCTGCACGACGACGAGCGGGGGGTGGCGATCGTCATGGCGATCGGCATCGGCGCGGTGCTGATGGTGCTCGTCGCCACGGCGCTGGCATACTCGGCGTCCGGCATGCAGAAGGCGCGCAACGACCAGGACTGGAACGACGCCATGGCCGCGGCGTATGCCGGCATCGAGGAGTACGAGAGCCGACTCGCCAACGACAACACCTACCAGCAGTACGGGAACCCCGCCTCGAACTTCAGCGCGACGAGCACGGTGTCCCTCCCGACGGGCGTCCGGACGAATCCGGCGTTCGGTGTCGGTGCCGACCAGGGCTGGGCGCCTGTTCCGGGCAGCGCGCGCGCCTCCTTCCGGTACGAGGTCGACAACTCGAAGTACGCGTCGACCGGCGTGCTCCGGGTCCGCTCGACCGGCAAGGTGGGCTCCTCGGTGCGCAGCATCGTCGTGAACCTCAAGCAGCAGGGCTTCATCGACTTCCTGTACTTCACGGACTACGAGATCCAGGACCCGACTCTCAGCGGCGCACCGCTCAGCTGCGTCAAGTACTACTGGGCGGGCCGCGGCTCGGGGTGCTCGGAGATCGCATTCGACAGCGGGGACGTCGTGAAGGGCCCGGTCCACTCGAACGACGCGATCCGCATCTGCAACGCGGAGTTCACGCAGTCGGTCACCACCTCCTACAACCCCTCCTCGGGCAAGCGCTACATCGCCAAGACCTCGAGCGGCAGCGCGTGCACGGGCCAGGTCTTCGACGACCCGACCGCCCCGACCTACTCACCGGTCGTCGGCATGCCGCCCACGAACGCCGCGATGAAGAACGAGGTGCGCACCGACCTCCCCATCGACGTGCCGCGACCGGGCTGCCTGTACACCGGTCCGACGACCATCGTCTACAACAGCAACGGCACGATGACGATCCGCTCGCCGTGGACGCGCGCCACGAACGTCGCCGGGTCGCCTCCCTCGAGCGGGACCACCCCCGCGGCTTGCGGTGTGGTGGGCACCGCGACCGGCCAGCTCGGCTCGGCCGGGGGAGCGACCATCCCCGTGATCCCGCAGAATCTGCTGTTCGTGCAGAACGTGCCCAGCACGGTCGGCGACCCCAATTACTGGGCGGCGAACGCCTTCCCGGCGGTCCTCACGGCGTGCTCCGTGTCCGGAGGGAACGTCGTGTGCAAGGGGGCGGGCAACCAGGCCAACGGCAACGGGATGGGGTACCCGATCACCAACGAAGTCGCCCCGAGCTCCACCTCGTACCAGCCACGGGTCGGGGACGTGTTCGTCCGGGGCTCCCTCAAGGGTGCCGAGACGGTCTACGCCGAGAACTATGTCTACGTCACCGGCGACCTCAAGTACACCGACGCGAACTCCGACATCCTCGGTCTGGTCGGCAACAACGCGGTCTTCGTGTACAACCCGATGAACTCGTCCAACGCCAAGCTGCTGACCGACACGAACCGCGAGATCGACGCCGCGATCCTCTCCGTGGCGCACACCTTCCAGGTGCAGAACTACGATGTGGGCGGCAGCCGCGGCACGCTCACGGTCATGGGAGCGATCGCGCAGAAGTTCCGTGGCATCGTGCGCAACGGGACGAACGGCTACATCAAGAACTACGTCTACGACCCGAGATTCCGCTATGTGGCTCCGCCGAAGTTCCTGTCGCCCGTTTCCACCAGCTACGGGGTGAGCGTGCTGGTGGAGGTCAAGACCGCCTTCACCGTGACCGGAGCCGTGCTGTGACGCCGGCGGTGGCACTGGGCGCCGGCGTCTGGATCGCCACGGCGGTCGCCGTCGTGGGCGGGTTCGGGCTGCTGATCGGCTCCTTCCTCAACGTCGTGGCCTACCGCGTCCCGGCGGGGCTCAGTGTCGTGCGGCCGCGGAGCGCGTGCCCGGGGTGCGGCGCCCAGATCCGCGCGTGGGACAACATCCCGGTCGTGTCCTGGCTGGTCCTCCGCGGTCGCTGCCGTGATTGCGCGCAGCCGATCTCCGTCAGGTATCCCTTGGTGGAGGCGGTGACCGGCGCGTTCTTCGTCGTCGTCGCCCTGCGGTTCGCCCCGGCCGTGCTCGATGCGCAGAGCCTCGTGGGCGCGTACGCGGGGCTCCTCGAGCTGGTGGCCTTTCTGACTCTCGCGGGAGTCAGCGTCGCCCTCGCCCTCATCGACCTGGACACGCACAGACTGCCCAACGCGATCGTGTATCCCTCCGCCGTGGCGGGGATCGTCCTGCTGAGTGGCAGCGCGCTTCTCGCCGGGGACCCGGCCGCCCTGCTGTCCGGCGGAATCGGCATGGTCGGGCTGTTCCTCGTGTACCTCGTGATCGCGCTGGCCGCGCCGCGAGGGATGGGCTTCGGCGACGTGAAGCTCGCCGGGGTCCTCGGGCTGTTCCTCGGCTACCTCGGCGTCGGCCCCCTCCTGGTGGGCGGCTTCGCAGCGTTCCTCCTGGGAGGGCTCTTCGGGGTCGCGCTCGTGATCGTCCGGCGCGGTGGCTCGCGCGGGATCGCGTTCGGCCCGTGGATGCTCGCGGGGGCCTGGATCGGCGTCTTCTTCGGCGACGCCCTGTGGAACTGGTATCTGACCCTGGTCGTCCAGGGCTGACGGAAGGACAACGGGATGGGATCCACGGTCGTCGGAATCGACATCGGCAGCGCATCGGTGCGTGCGGTGGAGCTGCGGGATGCGACGAAGGCTCGTCCGACGCTCCTGCGCTACATCGAGCTCCCGCTCCCGGAAGGGTCTGCGAGCCGGGGCGAGGTCCTGGAGCCGAACACGGTCGCGGCCACGCTCAAGCGGGTGTGGAAGCAGGGGGGCTTCACCAGTCGCAACGTGGTGCTCGGGATGGGCAACCAGCGGGTCCTCGCCCGCGACCTGACGGTGCCGAAGATGTCGCTGCGCCGCATCCGCGAGTCGCTCCCGTTCACGGTCCAGGACCTCCTCCCCGTTCCGGCCGGCGAGGCGATCCTCGACTTCTACCCCGTGGCCGAGGCGACGACGGAATCCGGTCCGGTGGTCAACGGCCTCCTCGTCGCCGCCATCAAGGACGCGGTCCTCGCGAACGTCAAGGCCACGCGGCTGGCCGGGCTGACGACAGTCGACGTCGACCTCATCCCGTTCGCGCTGAGCCGCGTACTGCTCACCCGCCAGAACGTGGCGGGCACGGCGGCGCTCATCGCGATCGGCGCCGACACCACGTGCGTGCTCATCGCGAAGGACGGCGTGCCGCAGTTCGTCCGGATCATCCCCACCGGCGGCGGCGAGCTCACCCGTGCGCTCCGGGCCGAGCTGGACATCGACGAGGCCAGCGCTGAGCGCATCAAGCTGAGCCTCGGCCTGGCGTCCACCGTCGCGAGCGAGGAGGAGCAGCGCGCGGTCGAGATCATCTACCGTGTCACCGGCGAGATGCTGAGCAGCCTGCGCAACACGATCAACTA
Organism: Actinomycetes bacterium; assembly: GCA_023390155.1. Classification (GTDB taxonomy): domain Bacteria; phylum Actinomycetota; class Actinomycetes; order Actinomycetales; family Microbacteriaceae; genus Leifsonia. Next base: position 8,811 of record JAEWDJ010000078.1, read on the forward strand.
CTACGTCAACACGCGCCAGCCGGAACTCGTCGACGCCATCGTCCTCACCGGAGGGGGAGCGCAGCTGAAGGGCCTGCCCGAGGCGCTCGCCGAGATGACGCGCCTCCCGGTCTCGGTCGGCGACCCGCTGGCGGGCTTCGCGCTCTCACGCAAGCTGGACGCCGAGGATCTGCGGCGGCGTCGGAGCGGTCTGAGCGTCGCCCTCGGGCTGGCCGTGGGGAGTGCAGCATGAAGCAGCCGAAGGACGAGCTCCGCCTGGGCGCGGAGCCGCGGGTGGATCTCCTCCCGCCCGAGGTGCTGGCGCTGCGCCAGGGGAGAGCGACCCGGCGTGCTCTCGGGGTCGGCGTCGCGGCGGTCCTCCTCCTGACCCTCGCGGCCGTCGGCGGATCCACGCTGCTCTCGATGTCGGCGACTCAGCAGCTCCTGACGGCGCAGAACGCGACGACCGACCTGCTCGCACAGCAGCAGAAGTATCTCGACGTGCGCAAGATCCAGGACCAGGTGAAGGTGGTGCAGGCGGCGCAACAGGTGGGCGCATCCACCGAGATCGACTGGCGGGGCTACCTCACGAAGGTGCAGCAGACGCTCCCGCCGAACGTGACGCTCCAGACCATCACGGTCGACTCGGCCTCCCCGCTCGCCGCATACGCCCAGTCGACGGCGCCGCTGCAGGGCGCGCGCATCGCCACGCTGAGCTTCACGGCCCAGAGCCCGACGCTGCCGCAGGTCCCCTCCTGGCTCGACTCCCTCGCGGGGCTCCCCGGCTTCGTCGACGCGGTCCCCGGCTCCGTCACCCTGGACCAGCAGTCGAGCGTCTACACGGTCAACATCGTGATGCACATCGACCAGGCCGCCTACAGCGGGCGCTTCGCCGCCGAGGAGAAGAAGTGATGAACACCACCAGGCTGTGGACCATCGGCGCGGTGCTCGCGATGGTCGTCATCGCGGTGCTCGGATGGGTCGTCGGAGTGCAGCCGCAACTGACCTCCGCAGCGTCGTCGGCGGCGCAGACGATGACGGTGACGGCGACCAATTCGCGCTATCAGGCGACGCTCGACAAGCTGAAGGCCGATCACGAGAAGCTCCCCGAGCTCCAGCAAGAGCTCGCGGCCCTGACGGCATCGGTTCCGGCGAGCACGGACTCCTCCTCCTTCGTGAAGGAGCTCAACGAGGTCGCCGCCGCGCGAGGAGTGACGATCACGGCACTGACGTTCTCGGACGCCGTCGGCTACAAGCCTCCCGCGGCCCCGGTGCCTGCCGCATCGTCATCGGCGCCGACCTCGACCGCGACGCCCGCGCCCGCCGCGTCGGCGACGACGACCACAGGCACGACTCCGGCAGCGCCGGCACCCGTGACCAACCCGCTGGTGACCGCGACGAACTTCTTCGCCTCCCCGGTGCAGGTCGCGGTGACCGGCCAGCTCGCGAACGTGCTCGACTTCCTCGACGGCGCGCAGAAGGGCACCCGGTTGTTCCTGGTCACGTCGCTCTCCTCCACACCGTCGACCACCGAGGGCGCGCCCGCCGGCACCGTCGAAGCGACGATCGGCGGCTACATCTACGCCGTGTCTGCCTCGGCGCCGGCCTCGGGAAGCCCGGCGGCCCCGGCGGCGACCGGCACCGCAGCCGAGGCGAACGCCTCCAAATGACCTGACCCCGCTCCCGCTCCGCCTCCCTTCACATCCCGCGGCCCGTTGCTACAGTGGGCACCACGACGGGCCCGCCGGGCCTCTGGAGGTGCCACGATGAGCGACACGACACCCAATTCCGCGTCCGCGGACACGGGGGAGCAGCGGGCGACGCCCGTCGAGCCCGCGACCGGGGCGCCGGCGTCCGCGGCGGCCGAGCCGCACGACACCGATCCGGAGGTCGTGGACCCGCCGTCGAGCCCGGTGTCCGCCCGCGGTCACGTGAAC
>JAEWDJ010000099.1 GCA_023390155.1 Actinomycetes bacterium
GGGCACGAGACCCTGGACGCCGAGTGCGACGTTCAGCAGCAGGAGCCCGATGACGGCGGCGGAGGCGAGGCCGAACAGCCAGCCCGAGCGGATGGCCGCCCACGCGAGCGAGAACAGCCCGCGCACGGTGTCCGGCCGGTCCGTCAGGTGGCTCTCGAGGTGACGGACGCCGGCGCCGAGGGCGGGCAGTGCGGTCACGATCGGCAGCGAGAGCGCCGTGACCGCGAGGCCGACGACGAGCATCTCGCCGAACGCCCCGATGCCCCGGCCGCCGAAGCGCCGCCGCAGCTCGGGCGGAGGGGTGCCCGGCCGGCGGTCGTCCACCCTGCTCATCCCTTCAGCCCCTGGGTGGCGACCCCGGCGACGAGGTAGCGCTGGAACGCCATGAAGAACACGACGACCGGCAGCAGCGCGAGGATCGCCATCGCCATCTGCGCGCCGTAGTCGCTGGTGGACGTCTGGTCGACGTAGAGCCGCAGAGCGAGCGGCATCGTGTAGGTGCCCGGGTCCTTCAGGTAGAGCAGCGGCCCGAAGAAGTCGTTCCACGACCAGATGAAGGCGAAGATCGAGCTGGTCACGAGCGCCGGCTTCATCAGGGGCAGGATCACCGAGACGAAGGTGCGCACGTGCCCGGCTCCGTCGATCCGCGCCGCCTCGTCGAGTTCGCGCGGCAGCCCGCGCATGAACTGGATCATCAGGAACACGAAGAAGGCGTCCGCGGCGAGGAACTTGCCGAGCAGCAGAGGCCAGTAGGTGTTGATGAGACCCAGCTGGTTGAACACGATGTACTGCGGGATGATCACGACGTGGAACGGCAGGAGCATGGTCGCGATCATGCAGGCGAAGAAGAGCCCGCGGCCGGGGAAGCTGATCCGCGCGAAGGCGTAGGCCGTGATCGAGCACGAGAGCACGACGCCGACGACCGAGGCCACGGCGAGGATCAGCGAGTTGGCCACGAAGGTCCAGAACGAGATCCCGCCGATGCCCTTCAGGGCGGTGACGTAGTTCTGCAGCCCTCCGTCGCGCGGGATGAGGTCCACGGAGCCGATGATCTCGTTGCCGGGCTTGAACGACGACATCAGCATCCACACCGCGGGATACAGGATGACGACCAGCACCGCGACCGCGAAGACGTGGAAGACCACCGACTTCCAGCCCCAGCGCCGCCGGCGGCTCCGCTGTTCGCGGTCCGCGACGGGCGCCGCGTCCCGTTCGCTCGCCGGGAGGGCCGACCGGGTCCGGGTGTCGGTCGCGCTCATCGCTCGTCCCCTGCGTAGTGGACCCACGCCCTGGAGGTGCGGAACAGCATGATCGTGACGATGCCGACGGCGATCACGAGCACCCAGGCCATGGCCGATGCGTACCCCATCTGGAAGTCGCGGAACCCGCGCAGGTAGAGGTACAGCGTGTAGAAGAGGGTCGAACCGGCCGGCCCGCCGGTCCCGTTGGAGATGATGTACGCCGAGTTGAAGATCTGGAACGCGTGGATGGTCTCCAGCAGCAGGTTGAAGAACAGCACGGGCGAGAGCATCGGCAGCGTCACCGAGAAGAACCGCCGCACGGCCCCCGCGCCGTCGACCGACGCGGCCTCGTACAGCTCCGCCGGCACCTGTTTGAGCCCGGCGAGGAAGATCACCATGGGGGCGCCGAACTGCCAGACCGTCAGCAGGATCAGCATGGGCAGCGTGCGGGAGGGGTCGCCCACCCAGCCGCCTTCGCTCGCAGGTGGCCCGCCGAAGAACGAGCCGATCTGCGCGACGACCCCGTTGTCGATGAACATCGCCTTCCAGACGATGGCGATCGACACGCTTCCGCCGATCAACGACGGAAGGTAGAACGCCGAGCGGTAGAACCCCTGCCCTCGCCGCGGCTGGTTCAGCAGCATCGCGACGGCGAGGGCGGCGATCAGCTTCAGCGGGGTGCCGACCAGCACGTACAGCCCGGTGACCTTGACCGCCTGCAGGAAGTTCGGGTCCGAGAACAGCCGGACGTAGTTGTCCACTCCGGTGAACCGCGGAGCCGCGAACAGGTCGTAGTCCGTGAAGGACAGGTACAGGGACGCGATCATCGGGCCCGCCGTGAGCGCCACGAAGCCGAGCAGCCACGGACTCAGGAAGGCGTACCCGGCCCGGGCCTCCCGGCGCGCGCGCACGGAGCGCCCGCGCCGGGGACCGGTCGTGCGGAGTGTCGCCGTGGCCGTCATGAGCCCAGAGCCATCGACATCTCGGAGAAGAGCTCGTCGGCGAACTGCTTGGTGGTGATCTGGCCGTACTGCAGCTGCTGGTGCAGGTCGCCCCACTTGGCCTCGATGGTGCCGTAGCCCGCGGGCAGGATCGGGTAGCTCGCGGTGAGCTGCTTCGAGATGGAGTCGAGGTAGTCGAGGTTGACGGTGTCGGCGGGCTGCTGGTCGACGGCCTCCCGGCCCGCCTGGGTCGCGGGCGTCCCGAGGGAGGTGCCGAAGATCTTCGCGACGTCGGGCGAGGTGACGAGGTAGTCGACCAGCGCGGCCGCGGCCTGCGGCTGCTTCGAGTTCGCGGAGACGCTGAGCAGCATGCTGGGCTTGGGGGCCAGGATGTGCGACTTCTCCCCCGTGTCGAGGGGCGGGGTGACCATGCCGATGTTGTCGGTGCCCGCATCCGTCATGGCCTGCAGCACCGTCGTCGAGAAGTTGAACCAGATGGCCGTCTCCCCCGCGAGGAATCCGCCCGAGGGCGACAGCGCGATGGTGCGGTCGATCGGGTAGAAGTCGCCGGCCTTGCGCAGGCTGGACGCGCTGTCGAGGTAGGAGGTGACGTCCTTCTTCGTGAAGGCGGGCTTGCCGTCCTTGGTGAAGATCGGGTTCTTCTGCTGCATCAGGTGGTAGATGAAGTTGGGGAACCCGCCCGTGTAGTCCTCGGCCCCGTAGATCTTCGGGTCGGAGGAGGCCCCCGCCGCGTCGACCTTCTTGATGAAGGCGTCCAGCTGGTCCCAGGTCATGTCCCCGGTGGGGTAGGCGATCCCGAGCTTGTCCAGGACGTCCTTGTTGTACATCATCGACCAGGCGTTGGTCCCGAGCGGGACGCTCAGGAGCTTGCCGTCCACCGTGCCCGAGCCGAGCACGTTGTCGGTGACGCCGGTGAGCGGCAGCAGGTTGTCGCGATAGGGCGTCAGGTCGCGCAGGAGGCCCTTGCTCGAGTACTCCCCGAGGTAGCCGGCGTCCATCATCACCACGTCGGGCAGGGCGTGGCCGGCGGCCTCGGTGTTGCGGGCGGTCCAGTAGTCGCCCCAGGCGTTGAAGTTCCGGACGACCTCGACGTTGGGGTATTCCTTGTTGAACCCGGCGATGGCCTTCTCGAACCGGGCGGCGCGGTCGTCGTTGCCCCACCAGGAGAACGAGATCTTCGCCTTCGTGTCCTTGTCGAAGGTGATGTCCTCGGCCTTCGATCCGCTGCCTCCGCCGCTGCAGCCCGCCAGGGCGAGCGCGGCCGCGGCGGCGATCGCCACGGCCGTAACGATCCTTCGTGACATGTTCTTCCTCCTCTTTGAGTCGGCCCGGTGGGCCTCGATCGGGCGATGCGGCAGGCACCACCCGGACGTCGATCGCGATGGATGGACGACGATCAGGCGACAGGTGCGGCGACGGGCGCCGGCTCCTGTTCGACGTCGTCGCCCTCGATGAGCGCCCGCAGCGTCGCGAGCGGCAGCTTGGGCAGGCGCTGCTCGGTGAGCAGTCCGTTGCGCTCCTGGAGCGTGTCGGTCAGCTGGGTCCAGCACCAGCCGGCGAGCCCGTCCGGGCGCCCGCGGAAGCCCCGCGTCCCGGACTGCACGGCCCGCAGGATGCCGCCGACGCGCGCGGCGAAGTCGCCCGCGTCCTCGGCCTCCGAGTACCCCCACGAGTCGGCCGGGCTCTCGTCGGCCGACCAGGCGACCCCGCCGAACTCCGTGAGCATCACGGGCTCGTCGTGGTCGACCGTCCCGGGCAGCCGCACCTGACGGCCGGCCGGGCCGATGCCGTCGAGGGAGGCGCGGAGCTCGCGCTCGGGCACGTCGTAGCGGCGGGCCAGGATGTCCGGGTCGGCTTCGTAGTCGTGGAGCGTCCACAGATCGGAGGTGCCCAGCTCCCAGCCGTCGTTGGAGATCACCGGCCGGGTGGGGTCGAGGGCGCGCGTGAGCTGGTACAGCGCTTCGGCGAACGCACGCTGGTCGGCGCGGGCCGCGATGTGCTGCACGCCCCAGCTCTCGTTGAGCGGCACCCAGGTGACCAGGCTCGGGTGGCTGCGGTCGCGGACGACGGCCTCCGTCCACTCCGCCACGGTGCTCTGGACGGAGCGGCGGTCGAACGTGTACGACGCCGCCATCTCGCCCCACACCAGCAGCCCCAGGCGATCGGCCCAGTACAGGAACCGGTCGTCCTCCACCTTCTGGTGCACGCGCACGGCGTTGAAGCCGAGCTCGGCGATCAGCTCCGCCTCGCGCCGCAGCGCGTCCGCGGTCGGCGCCGCGAGGTGCGACGCCGGCCAGTAGCCCTGGCTCAGCACCGAGCGCAGCACGACCGGGCGCTCGTTGAGCAGGAAGGCGCCGTCGGCGCAGCGGACCGACCGCAGCCCGAGATAGCTGGCGACGACATCCTGCTCGACGCCGTCCACATCCACGTGCACCCAGGCGTCCAGGAGGGTCGGCCGCTCCGGCGACCAGAGCAGCGTCTCGTACTCCTGTCCGTTCGCCTGGCCCGCGAGCGGGAAGGTCACCGTCGCGACGGTGTCGGTCACGACGACCCGCGCCGAGCCGAGGATGCGCTCGTCGTGCGCCACCACGATCCGCACGGCGGACTCGATCCGCCGGCTCAGCTCCACGTCGACGGTCACGGTGCCGGCGCTCTGGTCGCTGCGCCACCACAGCCCCGTGACGTGCTGGGGGCGCACGGACTCCAGCCAGACCGGCTGCCAGATGCCGGTCGTGCGGTGATACCAGATGGAGTGCGGCGCCTCGCGCCAGTCCTGCTTGCCGCGGGGCTGCGCGACGTCGGCCGGGTCGTCCTCCGCCCGGACGACGAGGACGTTGGTGTCGGCGTCGGCCACGAGGGCGTCGGTGACGTCGACGGCGAACGGGGTGTGGCCGCCGGTGTGCTCGCCGACGAAGGTCCCGTTCAGCCACACCTGCGCGCGGTAGTCCACGGCGCCGAAGTGGACGAGGAGCCGGTCGCCCGGGCGGTGCTCGGCGGCGGCGAGGTCGGCCGGGGTGAGCTCGCGCCGGTACCAGACGACCGGGTGGAACCCCGTGTCGTGGACGCCGGAAGCGGCCGACTCCGGCGGGAAGGGGACGGTGATCGTCGCGGGCAGTGCGCGGCCGTCGAACCAGCCCTCCGCCCGCCCGACGGCGGCGTCATCGTGCGCGAAGCCCCACTCGCCGTCGATGCCGTGGAACGAGGAGCGGACCAGCTGTGGTCTCGGCCGCGCCGACTCCATCCGGCTCGCACGCAGCGCCGCCGTCCCCGATCCGCCGTTGTTGCCTGCCACGTCTGCGACTCCTTCGTCCGATGTCCGTCTTGCCTGCGACGGAGAGGAAAGCCCTTTCCGCCGCCGCACAGACGACCATAGTTGAACGCTAAACTAGAGTCAACAGGTATCCTGTCATCGACCCGCCCCGAGCGGGAGCGGACGGCGTGAAGGAGCGATGCGATGCCGAGGGTGACGCTCGCGGACGTGGCCGCACGCGTGGGCGTGAGCGCCACGTCGGTCTCCAACGTCGTCAACGGCACCGGCTGGGTCAGCGACGCGGTGAAGGCGCGCATCCTCGACGCGATCGACGAGCTCGGCTACCGGCCGAACCTCGCCGCCCGGCAGCTGCGCAACGGACGCAGCGGTCTCATCGCGCTCATGGTTCCGGACCTGCGGGAGCCGTACTTCGCCGAGTTCGCGTCGCGGTTCGTCGCCCGCGCCCAGCGTCGCGGGCTCACGGTGCTCATCGCCCAGACCAACGGCGACCACGCGGCCGAGCGGGACATGATGTCGGGAGCCGGGTTCCCCGCCCTCGACGGCATCGTGCTGAGCCCGCTCCAGCTGACCGTCGACGATCTGGCGCAGCGCGGTGCGACCCCTCCGCTGATCCTCATCGGCGAGCAGGCCGAGGCCCTCGTCGGCCCGGGGGTGCACCATGTCGGGATCGACAACGTCTCCGCGGCCGCCGCCGCCACCGCGCACCTCATCGCCGAGGGCCGCCGTCGCATCGCCGCCGTCGGCGTGCAGGAGTCCGGCCCCAGCGCCACCTCGCGGCTGCGCTTCGACGGCTACCGGGAGGCGCTCGCGGCGGCGGGTCTTCCGATCGACCCCGCCCTGTTCGCGACCGTCGAGCACTTCAACCGGGCCGAGGGGTCGCGGGCGGTGGAACGCCTGATCCAGCGGGGCGTCCCGTTCGACGCCCTGTTCTGCTTCAGCGACAGTCTCGCCCTGGGGGCGCTGTACACGCTGGGCACCCACGGCATCGCCGTTCCCGACCGGGTGGGCGTGATGGGCTTCGACGGGATCGAGGAGGGCCGCTTCCACATCCCGGCGTTCTCCACCGTCAACCCGGGCGTCGAGGAGGCGGCGGACACGATCCTGGACATCCTCGGCTCGCCGACGATCCCGCCGGCCGCGCACCACAGCGTTCCGTACGACGTGATCGCGCGCTGACCGCCGGGAGAGGCCGGGATCCCTCGCACCACCGGAACCGGCCGCGCGCGGGCGACAGCCCAGGCCCCCCACTCCTCGCATTTCCAGGATATCCGCGGGCCCCCCTCTTGCTGCAAGGCCCCCCTGATGGCCCAGAATCGGGTGCTCCCCACCTGATTGGACCGCGATGACCGTCGACTTCCCGTTCCCGTTCGCCCTCGACGCGCATCCGGCGAAAGCCGACCCGGCGTCGATCGAGGGGGACGTGCGGCACTTCGCGCGGATCGAGCGGAGCCTCGCCGCGGAGCGCGAGGCGCTCACGGCCCGGCTGGCGGAGGTGCTCGCCGCAGCGCCCGGGAACGGCCAGGAGGCCTACGAGCGGGAGCAGGAGGTGACGCGGCTGAACCGGCGGTCGCGGGTGCTGCGCCGGTTCGGCGCCGACCTCTGCATCGGGCGGGTGGTCGGCGACGGCGGGACGCTCTACATCGGCCGGGTCGGGCTGACGGACGCCGATGGGGAGCGCCTACTGATCGACTGGCGGACGCCGGCGGCGGAGCCGTTCTTCGGCGCGACGCTGGCGGAGCCCCTGGGGCTGAGCGGGCGGCGACGCTACCGGTGGACCGCCGGGCGGGTGACCGACTACTGGGACGAGGCGTTCACGGAGGCGGGGATCGTGTCCGCCGCCGCCCTCGACGACCAGTCGGCGTTCATCGCGACGCTCGGGGCGAGCCGCACACCGCGGATGCGGGACGTGCTCGGCACGATCCAGGCGGACCAGGACGCGATCATCCGGGCGGACGGCCGCGGCGTCCTGGTGGTGGACGGCGGGCCGGGGACGGGGAAGACGGTCGTCGCCCTCCACCGCGCCGCCTACCTCCTCTACTCGCATCCACTGCTGCAGAGCGGGCGCGGAGGCGTGCTGTTCGTGGGCCCGTCGCACGCCTACAC
>JAEWDJ010000130.1 GCA_023390155.1 Actinomycetes bacterium
GCCCTGGTCAAGGCCGGCGCCGCACGGCTCGACGACCTGGAGCGGCTGCAGGTGCTCGCGGCCGGCGGCCCGGTCGCCGCGCGGGTCGCCGGGTTCGCCCTCGCGGTGCACACCCTCGGGGACGCGGTGGCCGCGGTGGCGGCTGCGGGAGGCGTCGGCTGGTTCGCGCTCGGCGCGGACGGGGAGCCGGTGGCCGCGCCCCCTCGCCTTGTCGGAGGCGCCGCGTAGACTCTCCCGAGTGATACTCCAGGGCCTGATCACGGCGCTTCAGCGCGCCTCCACGTTCGCTGACGCGCTCGCGTACGCCGGTCGAGACGCCGACTTCTCGCTCACGGAGGGCCTCCGCGCACCGCTCCTGGCCGGCCTCGTGCGCCGCCGCGCCGAGCAGGGCGCCTCGCAGGCCGTGCTCGTCATCACGGCGACCGGCAGGGAGTCCGAGTCCGTGCGCGCCGCGCTGCCGTGCGTCCTCCCGGAGGCCGAGATCGTCGAGTTCCCGGCGTGGGAGACGCTGCCGCACGAGCGGCTCAGCCCGAGCGCCGAGATCGTCGGCAAGCGGCTCACCGCGCTGCGCCGGCTGGTCGACTGGGGCACGGGCGAGCGCAGCCGCCCGTTCGTCCTCGTGGCCTCCGTGCGGGCTGCGCTGCAGCCCCTCGCCGACAACCTGACGGACTACGGAACGGTCGAGCTGACCGCGGGCGGCCGCGGCTTCGACCTGACCGGCATCGCCGCGCAGCTGGTCGACCTGGCCTACGCCCGCGTCGACATGGTCACGCGCCGCGGCGAGTTCGCCGTGCGCGGCGGCATCCTCGACGTCTTCCCGCCGACCGCCGACCACCCGTACCGGGTGGACTTCTTCGGCGACGAGGTGGAGCAGATCCGCGCCTTCTCGGTGGCCGATCAGCGGTCGCTGCCCGAACCCATCCCGTCCGTCGTCCTGCCGCCGAGCCGCGAGCTCCTGCTCAGCGAGTCGGTCCGGCAGCGAGCCCGCGAGATGGAGCACGAGTTCCCGAGCCTGTCCGGGATGCTCGCCAAGATCGGCGAGGGCATCCCGGTGGAGGGCATGGAGTCGCTCGCGCCCGCCCTGGTGGACCGGCTCGTCCCGCTCACCCACTACCTCCCCGACGGCGCGGCGATCGCCGTGCTCTCGCCGGAGCGCGTCGCCTCCCGCGCCGTGAGCCTCGCCGAGACGAACCGGGAGTTCCTCTCGGCCGCGTGGAGTGCCGCGACCGTCGGCGCCGCGGCCCCGATCGACCTCGCGGCCGGCGACTTCCTCACTCTGCAGAAGCTGCGCGACTCGGTGAAGTTCAGCCGCCCCGGCGCGCCCGCGCCCGACCACCCGTGGTGGACGATGAGCGGGTTCCAGGCCGACGCGGCTCCCGGCGACGTCGACCTCCCCGAGCAGCGCGAGGTCGAGGAGTACCTCCAGGTGCGCGTGGCGGCGGAGTCCGTCCCGAGCTTCCAGGGCAACGTCTCCGGTGCCGTCGAGCACGTCGCCTCCCGGCTGCGCGACGGGTGGCGGGTCGCCGTCGTCGCGCAGGGCAACGGCCTGGTCGAGCGCGCGGCGCAGGTGCTCGGCGAGGCCGAGCTGCCGGCGCGCCCGGTCGACGAGTTCCCGGTCGACCCGGAGGCGGGCGTCGCCTACCTGCTGAAGGCCAACGTCGAGCACGGCTTCGAGGTGCCCGAGATCAAGCTCGCCGTGGTCGGCGAGAGCGAGTTCTACGGCCGCACGATCGGCTATGACTCGCGCCAGGTGAAGAAGCTCGCCGCCCGCCGCAAGAACGTCGTCGACCCGATGCAGCTGAAGCCGGGCGACTTCGTCGTGCACGAGACGCACGGCATCGGCAAGTTCGTGGAGCTGACCCAGCGCGAGGTCTCGAGCGGCGGCCGCAACGCCGTCAAGTCGAAGCGCGAGTACCTGGTGCTGGAGTACGCGCCCTCCAAGCGCGGATACCCGGGCGACAAGCTCTTCGTTCCGACCGATCAGCTCGACCTGCTCAGCCGCTACGTCGGCGGCGAGGCGCCCCAGCTCAGCAAGATGGGCGGCAGCGACTGGGCGGCCGCGAAGGGCCGTGCGCGCAAGGCCGTCCGCGACATCGCGGTCGAGCTGGTGAAGCTCTACTCGGCCCGCATGGCGAGCAAGGGCCACGCCTTCGGGCCCGACACCCCCTGGCAGCACGAGCTGGAGGAGGCGTTCCCCTTCGCGGAGACGATCGACCAGCTGCAGACGATCGACGAGGTGAAGGCCGACATGGAGCGGCCCATCCCGATGGACCGGCTGATCTCGGGCGACGTCGGCTTCGGCAAGACCGAGATCGCCGTGCGCGCGGCGTTCAAGGCCATCCAGGACGGCAAGCAGGTCGCCGTGCTCGTGCCCACCACGCTGCTCGTGAAGCAGCACGCCGAGACCTTCATCGAGCGCTTCGCCGGGTTCCCCGTGCACCTGCGGCAGCTGAGCCGGTTCCAGACCGACAAGGAGGCCCGCGAGACGCTGGCCGGGATGGCCGACGGCACCGTCGACATCGTCATCGGGACGCACCGCATCCTCGCCGAGGGCGTCACCTTCAAGGACCTCGGGCTCGTCATCATCGACGAGGAGCAGCGCTTCGGCGTCGAGCACAAGGACCAGCTGAAGAAGCTCAAGACCAACGTCGACATCCTGGCGATGAGCGCGACGCCCATCCCGCGCACGCTCGAGATGGCGGTGACCGGCATCCGCGAGATGTCGACGCTCGCGACGCCGCCGGAGGACCGCCACCCGATCCTCACCTTCGTCGGGCCGTACTCGGACAAGCAGGTCGCGGCGGCCATCCGCCGTGAGCTGCTGCGCGAGGGCCAGGTCTTCTTCGTCCACAACCGCGTCGGCTCGATCTCGGCAACGGCGGCGAAGCTCGCCGAGCTCGTCCCCGAGGCCCGCATCGGGGTCGCCCACGGCAAGATGAACGAGCACGCCCTGGAGCAGGTCGTCGTCGACTTCTGGGAGCGCAGGTTCGACGTGCTCGTCTCCACGACGATCATCGAGACCGGCCTCGACATCTCCAACGCGAACACCATCATCATCGACCGGGCCGACAAATACGGCCTGAGCCAGCTGCACCAGCTGCGCGGCCGCGTCGGCCGCGGCCGGGAGCGGGCGTACGCCTACTTCCTGTGGGACGAGAACAAGCCGCTCAGCGAGACCGCGCACGACCGGCTCTCCACCATCGCCGCGAACAACGACCTCGGCAGCGGCATGCAGGTCGCGCTCAAAGACCTGGAGATCCGCGGCGCGGGCAACCTCCTCGGCGGCGAGCAGTCTGGCCACATCGCCGGCGTCGGGTTCGACCTGTACCTGCGCATGATCGGCGAGGCCGTCTCCACCTTCCGCGGCGAGGTCGCCGAGGGCCAGACCGAGCTGCGGCTCGAGCTGCCCGTCGACGCGCACATCCCCGAGGAGTACGTCGACAGCGAGCGCCTCCGCCTCGAGGCCTACCAGAAGCTCTCCAGCGCGAGCGCCCCCACCTCGAAGGACGGCCAGATCGACCTCGTCGTCGAGGAGCTCGCCGACCGCTACGGCGAGCCGCCCGTCCCGGTGCAGAACCTCGTCGCCGTCTCCCGCCTCCGCCGGCACGCCCAGAAGGCCGGCCTCGGCGAGGTCGTCGCGATGGGCTCCAACCTGCGCCTCGCGCCCGCCATCCTCCCGGACTCCCTCCAGGTGCGCCTCCAGCGCATGTATCCGGGCTCCAAGTACCACGCCGCCCCCAAGGTGGCGACCGTGCCCCTGCCCCGCGTCAACGGCGAGCCCCTCGACGACAGCGCCCTCATCGAGTGGGTCGCCACCCTCCTCGGCGCCCTCTTCCCCGTCCCCGAGCCCACCCCCGAGCCCGCCGGCTGACGCCGCCGCGGCGCGCCGCGCCGCGCCCGCCGCCGCGATCTCCTCCGCTCCCGACGCCGTCACCAGCGGAGGAGATCCGTCCCCGACCCGGCTCGCATCTCCTCCGTTCCCCGCGACACGCCGACACCCGCCGCGGGATTTCCTCCGTTCGCGACGCCGTCACCAGCGGAGGAGATCCGGCCCCACCCGTCCCAAAACTCCTCCGTTCCCCGCGGCACGCCGACACCGGCGCCGCGATCTCCTCCGTTCCCGACGCCGGGAGAGCGCGGCTGCCTCACTCCGCGCGCGCTCCCGCCCCCGCCCCCGCATGCGGGTGCAACCGCCGATAACGCCGCGCGAGCAGCGTCACCAGCACACCCGACACCACGATCGCCACGCCCGACCCGAGGAGGACGGCGAGCGTCCCCTCCGACCGCACGAGGTCGTCGCCGGCGAAGGCGAGCTCGTTCATCAGGAGGGAGACGGTGAAGCCGATCCCGCCGAGGGCGCCGATGGTCAGGAGGCCCGGGAGGGTGATGCGGGCGCGCTCCTGGCGGCTGCGGGTGAAGGAGCCGAGCCAGCCGCCGAGCGTGATGCCGATCAGTTTGCCGACGGGGAGCGCCACGAGGATCCCCCAGAAGGCCGGCGAGAGCTGCGCCGGCGACACGGCGGGGATGACGACCAGCGCCGCCGAGAACGCGAACAGCGGGAGGATGAGCCCGTTCGACCACGGCTCCAGCGCGTGCGCGACCCGGCGGGCCGGCGGCCGCGACATGACGAGGCCGAGCGCGACGCCGGCGATGGTGGCGTGAACGCCGGAGTCGAGCACGAGCCACCAGGCCAGCACGGCGAGCAGCACCATCAGCACCCCGAGCGGCCAGCGCAGGCGCCCGCGCAGCAACCGGCTGAGCAGCCCGAACGCTGCTACCACCACCGCGGCGAGCAGCAGCTCGACCAGGTTCGGGTCGGTGGTGAAGAACACGGCGATGATGACGATGGCGATGAGGTCGTCCAGCACGGCGAGCGCGAGCAGGAAGACCCGCAGCCGGTTCGGCAGTCCGCGGCCGAACACGGCCAGCACGCCGAGCGCGAAGGCGATGTCGGTGGCGGTGGGGATGGGCCACCCGGCCTCCTCGCCGGTGCCCGCGGTGAAGGCGAGGTAGACGAGCGCCGGCACCGCCACTCCCGCGACGGCGGCGATGGCCGGGTGGATCGCCTTGGCGAACGAGTTGAGCTCGCCGGCCACCAGCTCGTGCTTGAGCTCGACGGCGACGATGAAGAAGAAGATGGCGAGCAGCCCGTCGCTGATCCAGTGGCCGACACTGAGCGCGGCCGGGCCGACGCCGAGCGTGGCGTGCTGGAGATCGAGGAGCGCGGGCCCTGCGGCGGTGTTGGCCAGCAGCAGGCCGAGGGCGGCGGCGCCGAGGAGGAGCCCGGCGGCGGTGCGCTCGGATCGGATGATGCTCATGGGTGAAGCCTTCCGTCGTGAGGAGGCCCGTCGCACGGCGCGCGGGCACGACGCCGACCAGACTTCCCGGCACACCGGTCACCCAGTGTACCGGCCGGTGAGAGGATGGGAGGAGTTCTGCGGGAGGAGCAGCGATGACCGACACGGTCCCCACCAAGCTCGACGAGCTCGTCGCCGTGACGGCCCGGCTCCGGGCTCCCGACGGCTGCCCGTGGGATGCCGACCAGACCCACGAGTCCCTCGTGCAGTACCTCGTCGAGGAGACGTACGAGCTCGTGGAGGCGATCGAGAACGGCACCCGCGATGACCTGCTGGAGGAGCTCGGCGACGTGCTCTACCAGGTGCTCTTCCACGCCGACATCGCCGCGCACACCCCGGGCGAGGACTTCGACATCCAGGATGTCGCCGCCCAGATGACGGCGAAGATGATCGGCCGTCACCCGCACGTCTTCGGCGGGGACCGGACGGCGGAGACCGCGGACGACGTCGTCGGGTTCTGGGACGACCTGAAGAAGCAGGAGAAGCCCGGGCGCACGAGCGTGCTCGACGGCATCCCGCAGGCGATGCCCTCGCTGGCGCTGGCCGACAAGCTGCTGGGCCGCGCGCAGAAGGTCGGCCTGATCGACCTCGCCGAGGGCGGGGGAGTGCAGGTCGGCAGCGAGGACGAGCTCGGCCCCCTGCTCCTCGCGATCGTGGCGTCCGCGAAGTCGCAGGGCCTGGACGCCGAGCGCGCGCTCCGGTCGACGCTCCGAGACCTGCAGGGAGAGATCCGCGAGCAGGAGGCCCGCGACGCCTGACCGGGATCCCCGGGTTGGTAAGGGCGCCCTCGCTTAGGTTAGGCTTCCCTAATGTGTCGCTCGACACGACGTCCATCCCTCCCGAACCCAGGAGAGCCATGCTCGAATCCGCACGCCGCGGCCGTCGCCGGTCGCGTCTCGCCCTGATCGCCTCGGCCGTCGTCGCCTCCGCCGCGCTGGTCCTGACCGGCTGCAGCGCCTCCGGCTCCGGCGCCGAGTCCACCTCGGGCAGTGACGCGGGCGCCTTCCCCGTCACCGTCGACAGCGCCCTCGGCAAGACGACCATCGACAGCAAGCCCGAGCGCGTCGCGACCTGGGGCTGGGGAGCGCAGGACATCGTCCTGGCCCTCGGCATCGTCCCGGTGGCCATGCCGGCCTTCTCCTACGGCGGCGACGCGGAGGGCGTCCTGCCGTGGGATGCCGAGAAGATCACGGAGCTCGGCGGCAAAACCCCGCAGATCCTCCCGTCCGACACCGGCGAGGTGCCGTTCGAGGCGTTCGTGAAGGCCAAGCCCGACGTGATCCTCGCGCCGTACTCGGGCCTGACCCAGGCTGAGTTCGACAAGCTCAGCAAGATCGCGCCGGTCGTGGCGTACCCGGAGAAGCCGTGGGCGACCAGCTGGCCCGACCAGACCGCGATCGTCGGCAAGGCCCTCGGCCTCTCCGACGAGGCGGACGCCTTGCTGACGAAGACCAAGGACGACATCGCCGCCCTCGCCGCGAAGCACCCCGTCCTGAAGGACAAGACCTTCTTCTACGCCGCCGCCAACGAGCCCGGCGTCCTGAACGTCTACCGCGCCGAGGACCCGCGCGTGCAGCTTCTGAACGACCTCGGCCTGAAGAACTCGCGGAGCATCGCCGGCCTCGACACGACCCCGGGCGACGGCAGCTTCTTCTACCAGCTGAGCTACGAGAACCTCTCCAAGATCGACACCGACCTCCTCGTCATGTACTTCGACAAGCAGTCCTCGGTGGACGCGTTCACGGCCGACCCGCTCGTCGCGGCGATGCCGGCGATCAAGGAGGGCCGCTTCGCCCCGATCGTGGGCGAGTCGTTCGTGGCCGCCACCAGCGCGCCGAGCGTGCTCTCCATCCCGTGGATGCTCGACAAGTACGTGCCGCAGCTCGCGGCCGCCGCCGAGAAGGTCAAGTAAGCCGGGATGCCCACGAGCGTCATCGCCCCGAGCGCCGGTCGTGCCGAGGGTCTCTCCTCGCACGGCCGGCGCCGTCGGCGTCTGCTCGTGGGCTTCGCCGTCGCGGTCGTCGCGCTGATCGCGGTGAGCGTCCTCAGCCTGATGGTCGGTGCGCGCACGATCGCGCCGGGCGACGTGCTGGATGCGCTCGTGCACTACCGCCCGGGTGATCCCGAGCATCTCGTCGTGGTCGGGAGTCGCCTCCCGCGCACGCTGCTCGGTCTCGCCGCCGGTCTGGCGCTCGGCCTCTCCGGCACCGTCATGCAGGGGCTGTCGCGCAACCCGCTCGCCGACCCCGGCATCCTGGGCGTCAACTTCGGTGCCTCCCTCGCGGTGGTGGTCGCCATCGCGTACCTCGGGGTGACGAGCGCCTCGGGCTACGTCTGGTTCGCGTTCGCCGGCGCCGCGCTCGCCTCCGCGCTCGTCTACGCCGTGTCGTCGGCCGGACGCGAGGGCGCGACCCCGATCAAGCTCGCGATCGCGGGCGCCGCCGTCTCCGCCGCGCTCGGCTCGCTGATCACCGCCGTGCTGCTCACGAGCCGCACCTCCCTCGACGCGATGCGGTTCTGGCAGGTCGGCGCGCTCGCCGGACGCGGCTTCGACGTCCTCTGGCAGGTGCTGCCGACCCTCCTGCTCGGCGCGGTGATCGCGCTGGCGCTCGGGCGGGTGCTGAACGGTCTCGCCCTCGGCGACGACGT
>JAEWDJ010000170.1 GCA_023390155.1 Actinomycetes bacterium
GGGCGCGCTCGAACTGGCGCTCCTCGAACAGGTCCATGCCCAGCTCACGCAACGACGACTCGTTCATCCGGTGTCTCCAGACCGCTCACGACGACAGGTGTGACGGGAATTCATGAATGAAGGCCGCCCGCCCCGGCGCCCGTCTGGGCGAGTGCCACGGGGACGACGGGCGCGGTCGCCGCGGGAGCAGCGGGCGCGGCGGAGGGTGCCGCGACCGCCGTCGTGATCTCGGACGCGACGCCGAACTCCGACCGCCACGGCTTCAGCCGCGCTCCACCGCCTTCGGGCGCGGTGCGCGCCGGGTCGATGCGCTCCACCCACACGTAGTGGCCGGCGTCGGCGAGCACGCACGGGGGCGTCTCGTATTCGCCGGCGCCCGACACGACCGTCTCCACGCTGCACACGATCGGCGCGTCCTGCGGCACCTCGACAGACCGCGCGATCGGCTCGGCGAACGGCCCGAGGAGGCTGCTCTCGACGACGGCCTCGATCGGAGCGAACCCGTCGTCGGTCGCGCGTACGCCCCACGTCGGCAGCAGCCCGTCACCCGCGTCGACCGATACCGTCAGGCGGTCCGTGATCTGCTCACCGGGGGCGGCGACCGCCGTGCTGGTCTGTGTCTCGACACGCGGCTGGAACGGGAGCGGGGAGGGGCCGGAGACGCTGGCGCCCGCGCGAGCGGTGGCGCTCGCCGGAACCGCCATCAGAAGGGACTGCGCGTCCTGCCGAGGCACGGCCACCCGCAGCCCGCCGCCGTAGGGGAGCGCCTCGAGGGTCGCCGTCGCCGTCACGTTCACGCTGGACTCGGTGCCGTCGGGCTCGATCGGGATGTCGCGCCCGGTGTCGACGACTGCGGTCGCCCCGCCGTCCGCGAAGTGCGCCCCGTCCAGCCGCACGGTGGCCTGGTGCGCCGCCGCAGGTAGGAGTTCGCTGCCGCCCAGCCGGTCGACCGTCACCTCGACCCGGACCCGGCCGGGCCCGGTCTCGGCGAGCTCTACGACCGCCTCCGCTCGCACGGCCGTCGTGGCGAGCCGCGCGGCCTCGTCGGCCATGGCGGTGGCGCGGGCCAGGACGGCCCCGGCATCCGCTCCGGCCCGCGCGGCGTAGCTCTCGGCGGTGTGCCCGTTCAGCCCGGCGATCATCCAGGTCGCGATCTGGCCGGCGGCGGCGGTCAGCCGGTCGTCCGTGCCGGCCCACGTGCGGGAGACGTAGGCGAGCCGGGCGGCCTGCTCCGTCGTGAACCAGCCGAGCGTGGAGCCGTCCACGTAGTCGAGCGTGTGACCGGTCGGGCTCTGCTTGCCCGCGTTGAGGCAGAACCCCTGCGAACCGTCGTCGAGGCGATAGGTGCCGAGCCACCAGCCGTCCGCGGAGAGGTAGCCGGGGCCGTGCCCGACCCCGCTCAGCGCGTGGGCCCCTGCAGCGGGGAGGAGGGCCTGCACCAGGCCGAGGAAGACGGCGAGACCCGCGAGGGCCGTCGCCGTCATGAACTGTGTCATCCGGTGTGTCATGGACCTACCCTCGCCAGGGAGGGCGCCGGCCGGAGGGCCGGGACGGGAACCGTGGAGAGCTCGTTTCCGACCGCTGATTGGGGAGAACGCGATGCCTCCCGTTTACGGGACGCACAGTCGGAGGCGCTAAGGTTCTCAGTGGCGAATTTATCTCGGCGTCGAGCTATTCTCTCGCGTCGACCGCCCGGCAGATGACAATCCGGAATCGCCACAGCGAGCCCGGACCAGCAGCGGATTGGATAACCGTGGATCTATACGAGTACCAGGCCAGAGACCTGTTTGAGAAGTACGGGGTCCCGGTCCTTCCGGGCATCGTCGCAGACACGCCGGAGGAGGTGCGCGCGGCCTCCGAGAAGCTCGGCGGCGTCACCGTCGTGAAGGCGCAGGTCAAGGTCGGCGGGCGCGGCAAGGCGGGCGGCGTGAAAGTCGCCAAGACGCCGGACGAGGCCGAAGAGGCCGCGAAGGCCATCCTGGGCCTCGACATCAAGGGCCACGTGGTCCGTCGCGTGATGGTCGCGGGCGGCGCCCGCATCGCGCGCGAGTTCTACTTCTCGGTGCTGCTCGACCGGGCCAACCGCTCCTACCTCTCGCTGACCAGCGTCGAGGGCGGCATGGAGATCGAGCAGCTCGCCGTCGAGAAGCCGGAGGCGCTCGCCCGCATCGAGGTTGACCCGCGCGCCGGTCTCGACACCGCGAAGGCGACCGAGATCGCGAAGGCCGCCGGCTTCCCGGAGGAGCTCGTCGCGAAGGTCGCCGACGTGTTCGTGAAGCTGTACGCGGTCTACACCGGCGAGGACGCGACCCTCGTCGAGGTCAACCCGCTGGTCCTCACCGAGGAGGGCGACATCATCGCCCTCGACGGCAAGGTCTCGCTGGACGAGAACGCCGCCTTCCGCCACCCCGAGCACGAAGAGCTCGAGGACAAGGACGCCGCCGACCCGCTCGAGGCCAAGGCCAAGGCGTCCGACCTCAACTACGTGAAGCTCGACGGCGAGGTCGGCATCATCGGAAACGGCGCGGGCCTCGTCATGTCGACGCTCGACGTCGTCGCCTACGCGGGCGAGAAGCACCAGGGCGTCAAGCCGGCCAACTTCCTCGACATCGGCGGCGGCGCGTCCGCCGAGGTCATGGCCGCCGGTCTCGACGTCATCCTCAACGATCCGCAGGTCAAGAGCGTGTTCGTGAACGTGTTCGGCGGCATCACCGCGTGCGACGCGGTCGCGAACGGCATCGTCAAGGCGCTCGAGATCCTGGGCGACGAGGCGAACAAGCCGCTGGTCGTGCGGCTCGACGGCAACAACGTCGACGAGGGCCGCCGCATCCTCGCCGAGGCGAACCACCCGCTGGTGACCCTCGCACTCACCATGGACGAAGGCGCCGACAAGGCCGCCGAGCTGGCTGCGAAGTAAGGGCGCGAAACAGAATGTCTATCTTCCTCAACAAGGACTCCAAGGTCATCGTCCAGGGCATCACCGGCGGCGAGGGCACCAAGCACACCGCGCTGATGCTGAAGGCGGGCACCAACGTGGTCGGCGGCGTCAACGCCCGCAAGGCCGGCACCACCGTCACGCATGGCGACGTCGAGCTGCCGGTCTTCGGCACCGTCGTCGAGGCGATCGAGAAGACCGGCGCCGACGTGTCGATCATCTTCGTGCCGCCGGCGTTCGCGAAGGACGCGATGGTCGAGGCCATCGACGCCGAGATCCCGCTGCTGGTCGTCATCACCGAGGGCATCCCGGTGCAGGACTCCGCCGAGGCGTGGGCGTACGCCAAGGAGAAGGGCAACAAGACCCGCATCATCGGCCCGAACTGCCCCGGCATCATCACCCCGGGCGAGTCGCTGGTCGGCATCACCCCGGCGACCATCACCGGCAAGGGCCCGATCGGCCTCGTGTCGAAGTCGGGCACCCTGACCTACCAGATGATGTACGAGCTCCGGGATCTGGGCTTCTCGACCGCCATCGGCATCGGCGGCGACCCGGTCATCGGCACCACGCACATCGACGCGCTCGCCGCGTTCGAGGCCGACCCGGAGACCAAGGCGATCGTCATGATCGGCGAGATCGGCGGCGACGCCGAGGAGCGCGCGGCCGACTTCATCAAGGCCAACGTCACGAAGCCGGTCGTCGGCTACGTGGCGGGCTTCACCGCTCCCGAGGGCAAGACGATGGGCCACGCCGGCGCCATCGTCTCGGGCTCGGCGGGCACCGCGCAGGCCAAGAAGGAGGCCCTGGAGGCCGCGGGCGTCAAGGTCGGCAAGACGCCGTCCGAGACCGCCGCCCTGCTGCGTGAGGTGTACGCCGCGCTCTGATCGGCTCACGCACGACGACGAGGAGGCCGGACCCGGTTCAGGGTCCGGCCTCCTCTCGCGTCCGCGCGGGTGCGCCGGGAGATGGACCCGGGCGTCCGCGATCGGCCCTGCCCGGCCGGGTGCGCCCGGCGCTACAGTGAGCACGACCCGACCGTGCCAACGGACGGGCGGCGTCCATCGGGGAGAGGGGCCGTCATGCCGCGATCGACCAACGCAGAACTGCTCGAGCGCATCGCCGCGCTCGAAGCGGAGAACGCCTCGCTGCGCGACGAGCTCGCCACCGAGGGCACGAGCCCGACCGAGCCGCTGCCGGGCGCCGTGGGCGCGGGCGCGACGGCTCGCCCGCACCGGCGCAGCTGGGCCTGGACCCTCCTGGCGACCGTCCTCATCGTCATCGGCGCGATCCTCGCCCCGGTCGGAGTCGTGGCCTCCTGGGCGAAAGCACAGCTCACCGACACCCAGAGCTTCGTCGACACGTACGCGCCGCTCGCCGACGACCCGTCCGTCCAGGCGTTCGTGACCGATCAGACGGTCGACGTCATCCAGCAGAACGTGGACATCCCGGAGGTCACGTCGCAGGTCATCGACGGGATCACGGGTCTCGGCACGGGCCCGGTGGCGACGAAGGCCCTGGAGGCGCTGAAGGGGCCGCTGGCGCAGGGCATCGTGTCGCTCATCCACTCGACGGTGTCGAACTTCGTCGCCTCCGACGCGTTCGCGCAGGTGTGGCAGGAGGCCCTGCGCGCCACCCACACGCAGCTCATCGCGACGATGCAGAACGACCCGAAGGCGGCGCTCGCGATCGGCGCGGACGGGTCCGTCGGGGTGCAGCTCGGGCCGGTGATCGATCGCGTGAAGCAGCTGCTCGTCGAGCAGGGGCTCACCTTCGCGGCGCAGATCCCCACCGTCGACCGGACGATCACCGTGGCGCAGAACTCGTCCCTGCCGACCATCCAGCTCTTCTACGGCGTGGCCGTGGCCGCGGGGGCGTGGCTGCCGTGGATCGCGCTCGCCTTCCTCGCTCTCGGCGTCGTGGTGGCGCGCCGACGCGCGCTCGCCCTGGTGTGGGCCGCGGTGGCCCTCGCCCTGGCGATGGTCGTCGTCGTGGCGGGGATCGCGATCGGACGGCTCGTCTTCGTCGCGTCCGTCTCGCCGTCGCTCCTGCCCTCCGGCGTCGCGAACACGGTCTACCGCACCGTGACGGACGCGATGCAGGACACCGGTGTCGCTGTGCTCGTGCTGGCGATCGTCGTCGCGCTCGTGGGCTGGTACTCCGGTCCGTTCGCGGTCCCGCGCCGGCTCCGCGGCTTCTTCGGCTCCGGCGTGACGTGGGTGCGGGAGGCCGCAGAGCGCCACGGCATCAGCACCGGGCGCACCGGCGAGTGGATCTATGCCCAGCGGGCATTGCTGCGGGCCGCCGTCGCCGTCATCGCGGCGGCCATCGTGCTTTTCGTGCGCCCGCTGACCCCCGGCCTGATCGTCTGGACGCTGGTGATCGCCGCGCTCGTGATCGCCGTGCTCGAGCTGGTGCAGCGACCGGTCATCACCGTCCCCGAGAACGCCGGAGACGACACGCCCGTCATGACCGTCCCGTGAGCGTCTCCTGACCGCCGAAGTGTCGCGGGCGGGCGGTGCTCCCGCGGCCGGTAGGCTCCATCCGGTCATGAATCGCACAACCGTCGCCCTGCTCGCCGCACTGGAGGCGGTCATCGTGGCCGCGATCGGGCTCGGGATCGCACTGGTCCCGCTCACGATCCTGTGGGCCGCGCAGTACCAGCTCGGAGCCGAGTGGATCGTCGTGTGGCGTGCCGCGGCCGACATCTGGCTCGTCGGCCACGGCGCCAACCTCACCGTGGCCCTCGACGCGCAGACCGTCGCGACGCTCGGGCTGCCTGGAGCGGCGACGCCGTTCCAGGTGACCATCGCGCTGCTCGGCTTCGCGGTGCTGACGGCGGGCCTCGGCGTGCGGACGGGATCCCGCGCGGCCGAGACGCCCTACCGCCTGACGGGTGCGCTGAGCGCGCTCGGCGCATTCGCGGCCATCGCCGTCCTGGTCACGCTCACCGCGGGGAGCCCGGTGGCGCAGCCGTCGGTGTGGCAGGGGATCGTGCTCCCGCCCTTCGTCTACGCGGTCGGCATCGGCGCGGGCTTCGCGTTCGCCTCCCTCCGCTCCGCCCGCGGGGCGGCGGAGGCCGGAACCTCGGACGGTGAGCCGGAGGACACCTCCTCCCGCGGTCTGCTCGCCGCGTCGGCGTTGCGGGAGCGCCTGTCCGCGATCCCGCAGGACGTCCGTCGGGGAGCGGCCGCCGCCGTCCGCGCCGGATCCGCGGCGACCGCGATCGTGATCGGCGTCGCCGCGCTCGTCACGGCCCTGCTGATCTTCGGCAACTACGGCACCATCATCACGATGTACGAGCAGCTGCAGGCGGGCGCCCTCGGCGGGCTCGCGCTCACGCTCGGTCAGCTCGCCTTCCTGCCGAACCTCGTGATCTGGATGGCGTCGTGGCTGGTCGGCCCCGGCTTCGCCATCGGCACGGGCTCGTCGGTCAGCCCGATCGGGACCGAGCTCGGCCCCCTCCCGGGCCTGCCCCTGTTCGGCGTGATCCCCGCCGGCGGATTCTCGTTCGGGCTGGTCGGCATCCTGGTGCCCCTCGTCGCCGGCTTCGTCGCCGCGGGCCTGCTCGGCTCGCGCTCATGGATCCGCCTCCCCGCGGGAGCGCCCGCACTCTTCCTCACCGCACTCGGGATCGGTATCGTCTCTGGCATCGAGCTCGGACTGCTGGCCTGGTGGTCCTCCGGCGCGCTCGGCCCCGGCCGGCTGCACGACGTGGGGCCGAACCCGTGGCTGGTCGGCGTGATCGCGGCGGTGGAGGTCGCCGTCGCGGCGGTCATCGGGCTCCTGGCGGGAGGACGGGCGCGGAGATGAGCTGGCTGTCGCGCGTGCGTCTGCCCCACTTCGGGCTCCGGCGCCGCTCGATCGACGCCGAGCCGCTCGTCGAGAGCCCGGCCGCCCAGCTGCAGGAGTTCCTGGTCCGGCTGGGCAGCGCCCTCCTGTCGATCGGGACGGCGTCCACCGACATCCAGCACACCCTCCTGCGCGTGGCCACGGTGCAGGGCTCGCCCCAGGCCCGGCTGGTCGTCTTCCCGACCCTGATCCTGGTCGGGGTGCCGGGCGAGCAGGAGACGCGGTTCGAGCTGGCGTTGCCGACCGGGGGAGAGGTGCGGTTCGACCGCGCCGCCGCCGTCTACCGGGTCGTCGACCAGGCGCTGGCCGGAGCCATCACGCCGGCCCAGGGGACGCAGCGGCTGGGGGAGATCATCGCGGACCGGCCCCGGTTCGCGCTGGCCCTGCGCGTGCTGGGGCACGCGTTCGCCGCGGCCGGCGTGGCCCTCGTGCTGCTCGGCGCCGGCGACGAGAGCCTGTTCTACGCCTTCCTGCTGGGCGCGATCGTCGGGCTGGCGAAGCTGCTCGTGCGGCCGGGGACGTACGCGGCGATCCTCCTGCCGATCGCCACCGCGTTCGTGCTGGCCCTGGTCGTGTTCTACGCCGCAAAGGGAGGCGTCATCTCCGAGCCTCTGCAGGTGCTGGTGCCGCCGCTCGTGACCCTCCTCCCGGGCGCGATGCTGACGACGGGCATCCAGGAGCTCGCCTCGGGCGACATGGTGGCCGGCTCGAGCCGGCTCGTCTCGGGCATCGCGCAGCTGGTTTTCCTCGCCATCGGGATCCTCGGGGCACTGACCATCGCGGGCGTCCCGGCGTCGACCGCACTCGTCTCGTCCTCGCCGCCGCTCGGCGCCTTCCAGCCGTGGGTGGGCGTCTTGCTGTTCTCGATCGGGGTGTTCCTCTACTACTGCGGGCCCCGCCGCTCCCTGTACTTCCTGACCATCGTCCTGCTGGTCGCCTACTCGGCGCAGCTGCTCGGCGCGCTGCTCGTCGGCAACGTGTTCAGCGGCTTCTTCGGCGCCTTCGCCCTGACCGTGGTCGCGTATCTCGTCCAGTCGGTGCCGGGCGCACCGCCGGCGGTCGTCTGCTTCCTGCCGGCCTTCTGGCTGCTCGTCCCCGGCGCGACCGGCCTCATCCAGCTGACCCAGGGCGCCACCGGCGTGGACTTCGACGCGGACAGCCTCCCGAACCTCATCGGCTCCATCGTCGCCATCGCGCTGGGGGTGCTGACCGGCACGGCCCTCTACCGCCAGATCTACACGGTCGCCCCCGCGCGCTGGGGCCTCCGGCTGGTCTGACTGCTCATCCGAGCGCCGGTAGGCTGGTCGCGTGCTCTCGATTGTCGTGCTCATCTCCGGCGGAGGCTCCAATCTCCGCGCACTGCTCGAGGCGTCCCAGGACGCGGAGTTCCCCGCCCGGGTCGTCGCCGTCGGCGCCGACCGCGACGCGGACGGCCTCGCCCACGCGGAGGAGTTCGGCATCCCGTCGTTCACCGTGCCGTTCTCGTCCTTCGACAGCCGGGAGGAGTGGGGCGACGAGCTCGCCGAGCAGATCGGCCAGTGGCAGCCCGACCTGGTCATCCTCTCGGGCTTCATGCGGCTCGTCCCGCCGCGCGTCGTCGCGGCCTTCTCGCCGAACCTCATCAACACCCACCCGGCCTACCTGCCCGAGTTCCCCGGCGCCCACGGCGTGCGGGACGCGCTCGCCGCCGGTGCGACCCAGACCGGCGCCAGCCTGATCGTCGTCGACGACGGGGTGGACGCCGGCCCCATCATCAGCCAGGAGCGCGTGCCGATCCTGCCGGGCGACACCGAGGCCGCCCTGCACGAGCGCATCAAACCCGTGGAGCGACGGCTTCTCATCGACGCCGTCCTCGACATCGCCAACGGACACATCGATCTCAAGGAGCTTTCCCGAGCATGAGCGGACCCCGCCACGACGCCAGCCTCTACCGCGAACGGGACGTCGTCCCGATCCGCCGCGCGCTGATCTCGGTCAGCGACAAGACCGGGCTCCTCGACCTCGCGACGACGCTCGCGGAGGCGGGCGTCGAGATCGTCTCCACCGGTTCGACCGCGCAGACCATCCGCGACGCGGGCCACCCCGTGACCGACGTCGCGAGTGTCACGGGCTTCCCGGAGTCGCTCGACGGCCGGGTGAAGACCCTGCACCCTGCCATCCACTCCGGTCTGCTGGCGGACCTCCGCCTCGCCTCCCACGAGGAGCAGCTGAAGGACCTCGGCATCGAGCCGTTCGAGCTGGTCGTCGTCAACCTGTATCCGTTCGTCGAGACGGTCGCCTCCGGCGCGGTCGGCAACGACGTCGTCGAGCAGATCGACATCGGCGGCCCCGCCATGGTGCGCGCGTCGGCGAAGAACCACGCGAACGTCGCGATCGTGGTCTCGCCCTCCGACTACGCGGGCATCGCCGAGGCGATCGCCGCGGGCGGCACCACGTTCGATCAGCGCCGCGAGCTCGCGGCCCGCGCGTTCGCGCACACGGCCTCCTACGACGGAGCCGTCGCCGCGTGGTTCGCGGGCGAGGCGCCGAGCACCGACGACTTCCCGGAGCGGTTCGAGGTGCGCGCCGAGCTGGCGCACACCCTGCGCTACGGCGAGAACTCGCACCAGGCGGCGGCCATCTACACCGACCCGACCGGTCGCGGCATCGCCCAGGCCACGCAGCTCGGCGGCAAGGAGATGTCGTACAACAACTACGTGGACGCCGACGCCGCCCTCCGCAGCGCCTACGACTTCACCGAGCCCGCCGTCGCGATCATCAAGCACGCGAACCCCTGCGGCATCGCGGTCGCGGACGACATCGCCGAGGCGCACCGCAAGGCGCACGAGTGCGACCCGGTCTCGGCGTACGGCGGCGTG
This sequence comes from Actinomycetes bacterium, assembly GCA_023390155.1. GTDB lineage: Bacteria > Actinomycetota > Actinomycetes > Actinomycetales > Microbacteriaceae > Leifsonia. The sequence goes on from JAEWDJ010000170.1 coordinate 9,643, forward strand.
ATCGCGGCCAACCGCACGGTCACCCTCGCCATGGCGGAGACGGTGAAGGGCATCTTCACCGAGGTGCTCATCGCGCCCGGGTTCGAGCCGGAGGCGCTGGAGCTGCTCCAGACCAAGAAGAACCTGCGCATCCTCCAGCTGCCCGAGGGCTACCGCCGGGCGACGACCGAGTACCGCCAGATCTCCGGCGGCGTGCTGGTGCAGGACGCCGACCGCTTCGACGAGTTCTCCTCGGCCGGTTGGACGCTCGTCTCGGGCGAGGAGGCCGACGCGGCCACCCGCGCCGACCTCGAGTTCGCCTGGAAGGCCTGCCGCGCGGTCAAGTCGAACGCCATCCTGCTCGCGAACGACGGCGCCTCCGTCGGCGTCGGCATGGGCCAGGTCAACCGCGTGGACTCCTGCAACCTCGCCGTGAGCCGCGCAGGCGAGCGCGCGGCCGGATCCGTTGCGGCCTCGGACGCGTTCTTCCCGTTCGCCGACGGCCCCGAGATCCTGATCGCCGCCGGCGTGCGCGCCATCGTGCAGCCGGGAGGCTCCATCCGCGACGAGGACGTGATCGCAGCGGCGAAGGCGGCTGGCGTCACGATGTACTTCACCGGCGAGCGGCACTTCTTCCACTGAGTCGGCCCGGCCAGCGCGCGCTCACCTGCGCGCCGACATTGCGCCCCTCGTGGGGTCGCGGGAGAATGGACGGCGGTCCACAAGACCGTCCGAATCCACCGCGATCCCACGAGGAGACACCGATGTCCGTCCTGCCCGCCGCCCTGGTCGAATCCACCGGAGAAGACCTGCCGCACGAAACACTGCACGTGGTGAAGGGGAGGCGGAGCGGTCTCACGATCAGCATCGCGGTCCATTCCACCGTGCTCGGCCCCGCCCTGGGCGGCTGCCGGGTGTGGACCTACGACTCCTGGCTCGACGCCGTCGCGGACTCGCTGCGCCTCGCCGAGGGCATGACGTTGAAGAACGCCGCCGCCGGCCTCAACCGCGGCGGCGGGAAGACCGTGGTCTACATCCCGCGCGACGTCGAGCTCACCCCGACCCTCCGCTACGAGGCGATGCTCGACCTGGGCGATGCCATCGAGAGCCTCGGCGGCAGCTACATGACCGCGGAGGACGTC
>JAEWDJ010000280.1 GCA_023390155.1 Actinomycetes bacterium
GATCGACACGGCGTTCGAGGCCTCCCTCCTGCTCGCCGCCCTCGCCACGCGCGCCGGCGACCGCGTCGACTTCCTCGCCTACGACCGCGTGGTCCGCGGGAGGGTGCACGGCGCGAGCGGCCCCGAACTGCTCTCGCGCATGGTGGACACGATGGCCACCATCGACCCCGCCCTGATCGAGATGGACTGGTCGGCCGTCCCAGCGCAGATCTCCGCCATGACGAGCCAGCGTTCGCTCGTCGTGCTGGTCACGCCGCTCGACGCGCCGGGTGCCTCGCGGGGCCTGCTCTCCGTGCTGCCCCAGCTGACGCGCAAGCACCTCGTCGTCGTCGCCGGCGTCACCGACCCGGACACCCTCATCGCGGCCCGTGATCGCGGCGACCGCACCGGGGTGTACCGTGCCGCGGCGGCCGAGCGCTCCCTGCTCGACGCCGGACGCGTGGTGGCGGCCGTGCACCGGCTCGGTGGCGACGTGGTGTCCGGGTCTCCCGAGGAGCTGCCGCCCGCGCTGGCCGACCGCTACCTGGCACTCAAGGCCGCGGGACGTCTCTGAACGTGCGCGTCAGGCCGCGACGATCCGCCGAGCGCCCGCGTCGAACTCGCCCAGGTCGCCCGTCTCCCCCAGTCGCACCGCACGCCGGCCCACGACGAGCATGTAGAAGAGGAACGCCGCGAGCGCGAGCGTCCCGATCGTGATCTTCACCCAGACGGGGAGCGACGACGGCGTGACGAACCCCTCGATGAGCCCCGACACGAACAGGCTGATCGCGCAGCCGACCGCGACGGTGAAGAGCGCACGTCCGTCCTCGGCGAGGGCCTGACCGCGCGTGCGCGCGCCGGGGGCGATCCAGGCCCAGAAGATCCGCAGTCCGGCGGCCGCGGCCACGAAGACGCTCGTCAGCTCCAGCAGGCCGTGGGGCAGGATGTACGCGAACATGACGTCGCCCCGGCCGTACGCGAACATCACCCCGGCCGCCGTGCCCACGCCGACCGCGTTCTGCACGATCACGTAGGGCACCCAGAGCCCGGTGATGCCGAACGCGATGCACTGCGCGGCGATCCACGCGTTGTTCGTCCAGACCTGGCCCGCGAAGGACGCGGCCGGGTTGTTCGAGTAGTAGTCGATGAAGGTGTGCTCGACGTACTGGCGCAGGTTCGCGTCGCTGCCGAGATTGCGCAGCACGTCCGGGTTCCCGGTGATCCACACGGCGTAGAGGGTCGCGACGACGATGGTGAACACCGTGACCCCGAGCACGATCCAGCGGATGCGGTACAGGGCGGCCGGCAGCTCCAGCGCGAAGAACCGCGGGATCTGGGAGAAGAGATTGGCGCCCGCCCCGGTGAAGCGCAGCCGTGCCGACGACAGGGTGAGCGAGAGCCGGTCGCCGACGGCGGTGGAGCCGGCGCTGGTCTGGATGGCGGAGAGATCGGCCGCGCCGGACTGGTACAGCTCGATGAGCTCGTCCGCGTCCCGCCCCTCCAGGCGCCCCTTCTTCGCCAGCTGGGCCAGCCGGTCCCAGTCGGCGCTGTGTGCTGCGGTGTAGGCGTCGAGATCCATCTGCTTGAATGATAGCCATGACGGCACCGGCGGACGCGTTCCCGGAGCCGGTCGAGCGCGAACTGGTGACCGGCGAGGCCGTCACCCTCGATGTGAAGCCGGCGAGCTACATCCTGCGCGCCGCGGGGACGTTCATCGACTGGGCCTTGTACATGCTGATCATGCTGGGCTGCATGCTCCTGCTCGTGGCGACGGGCGGCGGCCTCGACGAGGCGCTCGTGCGGGCGCTCGTCATCCTGATCCTGGTGTTCGGGATGGTGGCGCTGCCCCTCACGGTGGAGCTGGCGTCGCGCGGCCGGTCCCTCGGCAAGCTGGCCGTCGGCGCACGCATCGTGCGGGACGACGGCGGCGCCATCGGCTTCCGGCACGCGTTCATCCGCGCTCTCACCGGTGTGCTGGAGATCTTCCTCACGGTCGGCGGGATCGCCGCTCTCACCGGCCTCCTGAACTCCCGCTCCAAGCGCCTCGGCGACCTGCTGGCCGGAACCTACAGCCAGCTCGTCCGCGTGCCGGCGCCGCGACCGCTCGAGCTGCACCTCTCGCCGCTGCTCGCCGGCTGGGCCACCACCGCCGACGTGGGGCGCCTCCCCGATCGGCTGTCGCGCCGGATCGCCCAGTTCGTCCGCCAGGCCCCGCAGCTCACCCCCGCCGCCCGCTACGGCCTCAGCACCGAGCTGGCGCGCGAGGCCTCGGCCTACGTCTCGCCGCTGCCGGACGTCGATGCCGAGACCTTCCTCGTCGGCGTTGCCGTTCTGCGGCGTCAGAGGGACGCCCGCGGCCTCGCCCTCGGGCGGGAGCGCCTGGACCGGCTCGCGCCCGTGCTGGACGGCCTCCCGCACGCCTTTCCCGACCGCTGACCGAGACGAGCACCGTGACCGCGAATCCCACCGGCTCCCCCGAGTACCGCGCCCACTTCGACGCGACGGTCGTCTTCGCGAACGGAGGCGGGCTGACCGCGGAGGGCTTCCGCCTCGACCTGCCGTCCCCCGACGTCACCGAGGACGAGGTCGCCCGCCTCTTCGTGCAGCACCTCGGGCTCGCCCTCGTCGGGGAGGTGCGGCTGACCGCCCTGCAGATCGTCGCCGAACAGCACCGCGGCAGCCGGGGCATCGAACGCCCGCGCCGCGAGGAGGAGGCGCGCCGCGCCGTGGACCTCAGCCACCGGATCCGGGCCGGCCTCGTCACCTATCCGGGCCTCCCCTCGCCCGTCATCACCCCGCACCTCACGCGGGAGGACTCGCGGGCGATCTACGCTCCCGGCACCGAGTTCGCGATGGATGTCATCACGATGATCGGCAACACCGGCACCTACCTGGACAGCCCGTACCACCGCTACGCCGACGGCGGCGACCTCGCCTCCCTCGACCTCTCGACCCTCGTCGGGCTCCGCGCGGAGGTCGTCCACCTGACGGACGCGACGGAGCGCGGTGTCCCCGCGGCGGCCTTCTACGATCGCGATGTCGCCGGCGCGGCGGTGCTGGTCCACACCGGCTGGGACGCGCACTTCGGTACGCCCGCGTACGCGTCCGGCGCGCCGTTCCTCACTTCCGGGGCCGCCCAGCACCTCGCGGATCGGGGCGCGGCACTGGTCGGCATCGACTCGCTCAACATCGACGACACCGAGGGAGACGGCTCGCGGCCGGTCCACTCGCTGCTGCTCGCGGCGGGGATCCACGTCGTGGAGCACCTGACCCGTCTCGGCGAGCTGCCCGCGCACGGGGCGCGTTTCACGGCCGCTCCCCCGGCGGTCGAGGGGTTCGGGACGTTCCCGGTGCGGGCGTTCGCCGAATTCTGACGCGCGAGAGGCGGCCGCCCGTCAGTCGTGCAGGATGCGCTGGAAGAGGACGTGGTCCTGCCAGCGGCCCGCGATCTTCAGGTAGTTGGGCGCGACGCCGATACGCTCGAAGCCCGCACGCGTGAGCACGGACTGCGAGGCATGGTTGGCGAGCAGCGTCGCGGCCTGCACCCGGTGCAGCCCGAACCCGAGCGCGGCATCGAGGACGGCCTCCAGGGCGGCGGAGGCGAGACCCTTGCCGGTGTGCCCGCGGTCCAGCCAATAGCCGACCATCGCGCTCTGGAACGCGCCACGCACGATGTTGCTCAGGTCGATGGCCCCGGCGACCTCGTCGCCATCGATCAGCAGGAGAGGGAGGCCGGAGTCGAGCTCGCGGAGGGCGAGCAGCTCGCGGGTGCGCGCGAGCTGCCCCTCCTCCGTGAAGAAGGCCTCGGTGCGGGTCGGGTCCCACGGGGCGAGGTGGCCGCGGTTGCGGACGTAGGCGGCCGCCAGCGCTGCCGCGTCGGCCTCCCGGCGCACGCGCAGGGTGAGGCCGCCGGGCAGCTCGCGGTCGGCGAATTCGAGCGTCATCAGTAGCGGTAGTGGTCGACTTTGTAGGGGCCGTCGACCGGCACGCCGATGTAGGCGGCCTGCTCGTCGGTGAGCACGGTCAGCTCGACGCCGAGGGACGCCAGGTGGAGCCGCGCGACCTTCTCGTCGAGGTGCTTCGGCAGCACGTACACGCCGACCGGGTAGTTCTCGCTCGACACGTACAGCTCGAGCTGCGCCAGCACCTGGTTGGCGAAGGAGTTGCTCATCACGAAGCTCGGGTGGCCGGTCGCGTTGCCGAGGTTCATCAGTCGTCCCTCCGAGAGGACGAGGATGCTGCGGCCGGTCGGCAGGCGCCACTCGTGCACCTGCGGCTTGATCTCGATCTTCTCGGCGCCCGGGAGCGCCTCGAGCGAGGCCATGTCGATCTCGTTGTCGAAGTGGCCGACGTTGGCGACGATCGCGAGGTGCTTGAGGCCGAGGAGGTGGTCGAGGGTGACGACGTTGAGGTTGCCCGTCCCGGTGATGAGGATGTCGACCTGGTCGATCACCGACTCCAGGCGCGCGACCTGGAAGCCGTCCATCGCGGCCTGCAGGGCGTTGATGGGGTCGACCTCGCTGACGATGACGCGCGCGCCCTGGCCGCGGAGTGCCTCCGCGGCGCCCTTGCCCACGTCGCCGTAGCCCGCGACGAACGCGACCTTGCCGCCCATCAGGACGTCCGTGGCGCGGTTCAGCCCGTCCGGGAGGGAGTGGCGGATGCCGTACTTGTTGTCGAACTTGCTCTTGGTGACCGAGTCGTTCACGTTGATCGCCGGGAACAGCAGCTCGCCGGTCTTGGCCAGCTCGTAGAGGCGGTGGACACCGGTCGTGGTCTCCTCGGTGACGCCGATGATGTCGCCCGCGATGCGCGTCCAGCGGTCGGCCGAGGTGGCCAGCGACGCGCGCAGCGCGGCGAGGATGACGCGGTACTCGTGGCTGTCGCCCTCGGCGTCGGCGGGAACCGCGCCCGCCGCCTCGAACTCGCGGCCCTTGTGGACGAGCAGCGTCGCGTCGCCGCCGTCGTCGAGGATCAGGTTGGGGCCGCTCCAGTCGGCTCCGGCCTCCGCCGCCTCGGCGCTCCAGTCGAAGATCTGCTGGGTGCACCACCAGTACTCCTCGAGGGTCTCGCCTTTCCAGGCGAAGACCGGGACGCCGGCGGGCGACTCGGGGGTGCCGGTCGGACCCACGGCGACCGCCGCCGCTGCCTCGTCCTGCGTGGAGAAGATGTTGCAGCTCGCCCAGCGCACCTGCGCGCCGAGCGCCACGAGGGTCTCGATGAGGACGGCGGTCTGCACCGTCATGTGCAGCGACCCGGCGATGCGGGCGCCCGCGAGCGGCTGCGACGCGCCGAACTCCTCGCGGAGGGCCATGAGCCCCGGCATCTCGTTCTCGGCGAGGCGGAGCTGGTGGCGTCCCGCCTCGGCGAGGGAGAGGTCGGCGACCTTGAAGGGCAGGGCGGTTTCGGGCACGGTCGAAGCTGGCATGGTGTCCATTCTCGCATCGCACGCGCCGGCGCGGGGATCGATGACGGCGGACTCTCCACGCGCTGGTGCGAATGGACGCTCGCAGAGGCTCAGTTGACGGTGCCGAAGACCTCGTGCCGGACGATGCTCCACCCCTGCGGCGGCGAGAGCCGTTCCGCGTGGATGGCGCAGAGGTCGTAGGTGTGCGGCTCGTGCGAGAGGCTCAGCGGGCCGAGCACCGCCAGCGAGTCCGCGTAGTCGTAGGTGAGCGTCGCGACGGCGTCGCGCGGGCACGCGACACGGGAACAGGGACGGCTCAACATCGGGCTCAGACTACCGGAGCCGCGGCGACGTAGGATGGCGACATGCCCCGCAACCGCCGCAGCAGCAGTCAGCCCCCGGCGACGAGCCGGTGGCGCAGCCGGCACGGGCGCGGAGCCCGCGGGCCGGTGACCGGGCCGCACCTACCGATGCTCCAGAACCGCATCGACTTCTTCGACATGACCGTGGCGTCGACGGCCGACTATCTGAAGGGCGTCTGGCCCGAGGAGCTGGCCGACGTGCACTTCGAGGTCGCCGCCACTCCGATCGGCAACAGCGGATCGGACGGCGTCGACCGCTGGCGCGTCGACCACGGCCGCCGCCGGATCGTCTTCTACCGCGTCCCCATCCAGCGGCTCACCAAACTGCATCGCAACGACGACATCCACCGCCGCATGTACATCGAGGGGTGTGTGTTCCGGGCCGTGGCCGAACTGCTCGGCAAGGACCCGTGGGATCTCGCGCCCGATCGGTTCCGCCACTTCTGATCAGCGGCCCGACGGGGCCGGCCCGCCCGTCCGCCCGGCCTCCGGATCAGCGCGGATAGACCTCGATGGGCGCGGCGAGCGGTCCCGGAGGGGCGAGGGCGAACGAGCTCGACGCTCCACTGGCCAGGAAGCTGACGCTCCCGCGCAGGCCTTCCGCGTCGCTGATCGTGTACCGGTTCGTGCCGACCGCGAGGTTGGCGGCGCCTTCGGCGGGCACGACGAGCGTGGTGGGCTTGCCGCCCTCCGGCGTGATGGTGACCGTGCGGTCCTTCTCGTCGGCGTTCGCGAGGTGCAACCTCCCGCCCGGTCCCGGGGGCACGGCCGCGAGAAGCTCGTCGCCAAGCTGATCCGACGAGACGAACCAGGCGAAGTCGCGCGCGGTCGCCCCGATGACGGAGGTGCGCGCCGCCACGACCACAGGGACCGACGAGTTCACCGTCACCGTGTAGCTGCCGTCCTTGAGGTTCTGCAGCGGGATCTCGGCGACGTTGCCCGCCTTAACGGTCTGGGCGTACGAGGTGCCCGCGTCGGTCCCCTGTTCACCCACGACGCCGATCGTGACGTCGGCGTCGGTGTCGCCCGGGACGAGGATGCGGACGGCGGGGAACTCCACCCCGACGCTCTCCGCCGACTCGGCCGCGGTCACGGCGGCGAGGCTCGCGATCGTCATGCCCGGGATGATCTGCTGACGCGACGGCGCCCCGGTCGCGCCGGTGAGCTCGACGCCCTGCGGCTGGATGCCCTGCTCGAAGCTCTGCTGGAGCGTGGCCACCACTTCGCCGCCGGACGTCTGCACGTGGACGACGGGCGCTGAAGCCCCCGGCGCGAGACCCGCGAGGGGCAGCACCTTCTGGCCGCCGGCGGGAACCGTGATGCCCGTCGCCCCGGGCGCACTGACCATGCCGGTCTCGGTATAGATCGTGAGAGACACGGTCGCGTCGACCGACGTGGGGTTCGACAGCAGCAGAAGGCTGGTCTGGCCGAGGGAGGTGGCGCCCGCGACCAGCCACGTGTCCGCAGCCGGCTCGGCGCAGTCGGTCGCGGCGAGCCCGGCGAGGTCTTCGGAGGTCGCCGTCTCGACCTGCGCGCCGGCGAAGAGCGGCGGCGTCGTGGCACCCTGGGGCGTGGCGACGGTGAGGGCTTGCGGCGCCTGATCCCGCGAGGAGGAGTCGGAGTCCGGTTTGAGGCTCCGCACCTGGACGTCGGGACCGTCGGTGCCGAACGTGCTGCTCGGCCGGCCCAGCGGGCTCGGCTGGGTGGCCTCGCCGCTGTCCGCCGCGAGCGCCAGGATAGGGCCGGGGCACACGCGCTGCTGCGCGGCGGCCACGGGGTGCACGGTCGTCGACGGCGCTCCGATCGCGAACTCAGGCAGCGGCAGGAGGGTCGCGCCGCCGATCGCGACGACCGCGATCCCGGCGCCGACGAGCCCGCCGAGCGCCCGCGCGCCGATTCGTGCGAGTCCTCGCTTGTCAGCCACGGTCGCCTCCGTCGGTCATGCGTCGGGGTCGGATGATGGTCTCCTCCAGTCCGTCTTCGAGCGTCGTCTCCGGCTCGTCGACGATCGGCACGGGCCGGGTCGGGAGCCGCTGCTCCTCGGGCGCCGGCAACGCGACGGCCACCGGGGC
>JAEWDJ010000315.1 GCA_023390155.1 Actinomycetes bacterium
CCGCGACGACGCGGCCGGTGACCAGCTCGGCCGGAGCGTGCGCCGACGCCCGCCAGGACGCGGGGTGGGCGCCGTCGCCGTCGAGCTCGATCCCGAGGACGAGGCCGGTCATGCGACGCCCCGCTCGCCGCCGCGCTCGACCGGGATGCGCTCACCGGCGGTCACGGCGAACGGGAGCCGGTTTCCCGCCGGGGGGAGCGGGCAGGTCGCGAAGTCCGTGTACGCGCACGGCAGGTTCACCGCGCGGGTGAAGTCGAGCACCACGCTGCCGTCGGCTGCCGGCGCCGCGACGGCGAGCGAGCGGTTCGCGGCGTAGGTCGTGACGCCGCTCGTCTCGTCGGTGAACAGCACGAGAAGGGAGCCCGGGGTGCGGCCGTTGAACGCGACCAGCCGGTGCTCGGCGCCTCCGTGCTCGAACACGACCTCGCCCGGGGCGGCGTAGACGTGCTGGAGGCCCTCGGCGGCCGAGCCGACCGTGACCTCACGGGGCTCCGCGAACGGCACGAACCGGCCCGCGATCGCCCAGCGCTCCTCCGGCGCGTACGTCGGGGTGCCCGTGTAGGCGGTGAGCAGCGGGTTACCGGGGTGGCGCGGGCGCACGATGTCGGAGCCGCCGCGGCGGGCGACCTCCACCACCGCGTCGCCGAAGGAGGCGAGCCGCTGCTCGCGCTCCGGGATCGGCCCGAAGGCGAACCGGCCCGTGACGACGGCACCGTCGACGACCAGCTCTTCGCCCGCGTCGAGCTGCACGACCGGGCCGTCCTCTCCGGTCCACCAGGCGCCGGGCACGTCGTCGAACCGTTCGGGCTCGGCGGTCAGCCAGCGGAGGGAGGTGACGGCGAGGAAGCCGTGGGCGTCGGCGCGCGCGGTTTCGTGCGCGTCGTGCCAGGCGGTCCACGCCGCCGCGAAGGCGGTGGTTCCGGTGTCGGATGCGATGGTCATGGCGGGGACGCTACCGGCGCACCACCGGCGCCCGGCAAGGTCCGCCGACACGCGGCGTAACGGCCGTCATCCGGGGTCACGCAGCTTGCGGGACGGGCGCGACACGCCCGCGGACCGCCCGCGGACCGGGCCGAGTACGCACGGCGGGATTGCAGGAGCCGCTTGTATGGTTGGAGACCGTATGCGCACCGACATCCTCGACCCGGCCCGCCTGCGCGCGGACTTCCCGATCCTCGCCCGCGAGGTGAACGGGCACCCCTTCGTCTACCTCGACTCCGGGGCCACCTCCCAGAAGCCCCGCCAGGTGCTCGACGCCGAGCGCGCGTTCGCCGAGACCTACACCTCGGCGGTGCACCGCGGCGCCCACACGGTCGCCGGGGAGGCCACCGAGCTGTTCGAGGAGGCCCGTGAGCGCGTCGCCCGCTTCGTCGGAGCGCGCCCCGACGAACTGGTCTGGACCTCCAACGCCACCGAGGGCATCAACCTCCTCGCCTACGGGATGTCGAACGCCTCCGCCGGTCGGGGCGGCCCGGAGGCGGCGCGGTTCCGGCTCGGCCCGGGCGACGAGATCGTCGCGACCGAGGCCGAGCACCACGCCAACCTCGTCCCCTGGCAGGAGCTCGCCGCGCGCACCGGCGCGACGCTGCGCACCATCGGCCTGCACGACGACGGCACCCTGCGGCTCGACCAGGCCGCGGAGCTGATCGGTCCGCGCACGCGCGTCGTCGCGTTCGCCCACGTCTCGAACGTCCTCGGCGCCGTCGCCCCGGTGGCCGAGCTCGTCGCCCTGGCGCACGAGCACGGCGCGCTCGTCGTGCTCGACGCCTGCCAGTCCGTCCCGCACCTGCCCGTGGACGTGAAGGCCCTCGACGTCGACTTCGCCGTCTTCTCCGGCCACAAGATGCTCGGCCCGACCGGCGTCGGCGCCCTCTACGGCCGCGCCGAGCTGCTGAACGCGCTCCCGCCGTTCCTCACCGGCGGCTCCATGATCACCACCGTCACGCTCGAAGGTGCGGAGTACCTGCCGGCGCCCCAGCGGTTCGAGGCGGGCACCCAGCGCGTCTCCCAGGCGATCGCGCTCGCCGCGGCCGTCGACTACCTCGACGCGGTGGGGATGACCGCCATCGCGGAGCACGAGGAGGCCCTGGGCGGCCGGATGCTGGCCGCGCTCGCCGAGATCCCGGGCGTCCGCGTGCTCGGGCCCGGCACCGGCACCCCGCGTGTCGGCCTCGCCAGCTTCGTCGTGGACGGCATCCACTCCCACGACGTCGGGCAGTTCCTGGACGACCGCGGCATCGCCGTCCGGGTCGGCCACCACTGCGCGCAGCCCGTGCACCGCCGCTTCGGCGCCACCGCGAGCACGCGCATCAGCACCTACCTGTACAACACCGCGGACGAGGTGGACGCGGCGGTCGCCGCCGTCGCCGACGCCCGCGCCTTCTTCGGAGTGGCGGCATGACCTCCAGCGACCTGCAGAACCTGTACCAGCAGGTGATCCTCGATCACGCGCGCGAGAAGCACGGCTACGGCCTGCGCGGCGATGCCGCGGCCAGCTCGCACCAGCTCAACCCGACCTGCGGCGACGAGGTGACGGTCGGCGTGCACACCTCCGCCGACGGCCGCATCGCCGAGATCAGCTGGGAGGGCCACGGCTGCTCCATCTCGACGGCGTCGGCGTCGCTCCTCAGCGATCTGGTGCACGACGTGGACCGGGCCGAGTTGGGGGAGGCCGTGTCGGCCTTCCGCGAGCTGATGCACTCCAAGGGCGCGCTGGAAGGCGACGACGAGCTGCTGGGCGACGCGGTCGCCCTCGCCGGCGTGTCCAAGTACGTCACCCGGATCAAGTGCGCCATGCTCCCGTGGGTCGCCCTCGAGGACGCCCTGCTGAAGTCCGCGGCCTGACCCGCCGCCCGACCTCCCGCGTCGCAAACGGAGGAGATCCGCCGTCCCCGAGCCCGCATCTCCTCCCGAACCCGCCGATCCCGGGCGCGCCGCCCCGGATCTCCTCCCTGGGCGACGCGAGCCGGACCTACGGAACGGGCGCCAGATCCACCTCGTCGGCGATCGCCTCCAGTGCGGAGGGGAGCGACGGGAACGTGGTGCCGTAAATGAGGCCGGAGGGGCCGGCGGCGGTCCAGGCGGCGGCGCCGCGCTCGACCTTGCCGACAAGGTAGCGCTTGTGGCCGCCCAGCACCTGGCGCTGGGCGATCGGCAGGGTGAGCGGGAACGCGTACACGTCGCCCCGGGGGCTGACGACCAGCTCCCACCGGGCTTTGCCGGGGTTGAACTTACTCGTGAAGATGCGCGACATGATCGCTCGTTTCTACCCTCCTGACGGGGTCGGCCGCCATGTAGATGACGACCTGTTGCGAACGGCCCGGTCGCGGGGTGCGACCGGGCCGTCCGCGGTGGTTCACTCGTTGCTGAGCGGGAGGCCGGCCGGGTTGACCTCGGAGGTCTCCACCGCCTCGTTCTCGAGGTTGTAGGCCTTGAGGACGGCGGCGTACTGGCCGTTCTCGATCAGGTAGTTGAAGGCTGCGGCCACGGGCTCGGCCAGGCCGCTGCCCTTCTTGGAGGTCGCGGCGATGAGGCCCTTCACGGTCTCGCCGGCCCCGGAGTAGGTGCCCGCCGTGCGGATCGGGTTGGCGGTCTTCGCGGCCTGCGTCTCCTGGTAGGCGACGCCGGGGTTCGGCGAGAAGTAGGCGTCGATCTTGCCCGAGTTGAGAGCCAGGTAGACCGCGTTCGTGTCGGGGTAGTACTTCACGTCGAGGGTCTTGCCCTCCGCCTGCAGCTTCTGCTGCCACTCCAGGAGGATCTTCTCCTGGTTGGTGCCGCGGTCGGTCGCGACGGTCAGGCCGGCGAGGTTCTCGTAGTCGCCGTCGAACTCCCAGGTGTTCTTCTTCAGCACGGCGAAGGCGAGGATGTCCTGGCGGTAGGACGCGAAGTCGTACTTCTGCTTGCGCTCCTCGGTCACGGTGACGTTCGAGAAGCCGGTGTCGATCGTGCCGTTGTCGATGCCGATGAACAGGTTCTGCCAGGTGGCGTTCTTGAACTCGGGCTGGAGGCCGAGCACCTTGGCGACCAGGCGCGCGAGGTCGGGGTCGGTGCCGGTGTAGGTCTTCTGGTCGTCGCCGACGTAGGCGATGGGCGGGAAGCCGGAGGGCAGTGCGCCCAGGCCGATGACGAGCTTGCCCCTCTTCTTCACGCTCTCGGGGAGCGTGTCGCGGATGCTGTCGACCGTCTTCAGCTCGACGGTCGTCTCGGTGCCGACGCCGTTCGAGTGCGCCGCGATGGTGACGGAGTCGGAGCTGCCGCTCGTGCTGTTCGCCGACGCCTGTCCGGAGCAGGCCGCGAGGGAGGCGACGAGGGCGGTGGCGGCGAGCGCGGCGGACACGATGGTCCGTCGGCGGCGCCGGGGGAGGTGCTGTGACATGGGTTTCTCCTCGGTGGTGGGGTGGTGTTCAGAGCACGCGGCTCAGGAACTCTCTGGTGCGCGGCTCGCGCGGGTGGTCGAGCACGTCGGCGGGGGTGCCCTCCTCGACGACGACGCCCTCGTCGAGGAAGACGACGCGGTCGGCGACCTCGCGGGCGAAGCCGATCTCGTGGGTGACGACGACGAGGGTGGCGCCGCTGCCGGCGAGCGAGCGGATGACCGCCAGCACCTCGCCGACGAGCTCCGGGTCGAGTGCGCTGGTAGGCTCGTCGAAGAGCAGGACCTCGGGTTCGAGGGCGAGCGCACGGGCGATCGCCACGCGCTGCTGCTGGCCGCCCGAGAGCTGCCGCGGATACGCCGCGGCCTTCTCGGCGAGACCCACGCGCTCCAGGAGCGCCGCCGCCTTCTCGCGGGCGACGGCCGGGGCGACCCCGTGCGCGATCGGCGCCTCGGTGACGTTCTCGAGGATCGTCAGGTGCGGGAAGAGGTTGAAGCTCTGGAAGACGAAGCCGATGCGCGCGCGCTGGGCGAGGATCCGGCGCTCGCTCAGCTCCTTCAGCCTCCCGCGGTGCACGCTCACGCCGATCAGCTCGTCACCGACCACGACGTAGCCCTCGTCGAGCGGCTCCAGGTGGTTGATGGCCCGGAGCAGGGTGGACTTGCCGGAGCCCGACGGACCGAGGACCACGGTGACGGTCCCGGCCTCGATCGTCAGGTCGATGCCGCGGAGCACGGGCTTGTCGCCGAACGCCTTCGTCGCGTTCGCGATCTGGATGCCGGCGCTCATGCGGCACCGCCCAGGCGGTTGTTCGACCAGCCGTGGGCCCACCGCCGCACCCGCTGGAGGGGGGTCGGCGGCAGCGCGCGCACCGAGCCGCGGGCGTAGTAGCGCTCGATGTAGTACTGGATGGTGGACACGATGCTCGTGAGCACGAGGTACCAGATCGTGGCGACCACGAGCAGCGGGATGATGTCGCCGGGGTTCGTGCTGCCGATGCTCTGCACCACGCCGAACAGGTCGAGCAGCGAGACGTAGAACAGCAGCGAGCTGGCCTTCAGCAGCCCGATGATCTGGTTGACGTAGGCCGGCACGATGGAGCGCAGCGCCTGCGGCAGGATGACCCGGCGGAACTGTCGGCCGCGCGAGAGCCCGAGCGCCTTCGCCGCCTCCTGCTGACCGGGGTCGACCGCGAGCACGCCGGCGCGGACCACCTCCGACGCGTAGGCGATCTCGCTGAGGCTGAGGCCGATGACGCCGAGCGTGAGGTCCGACAGGACCGTGACCGTGGGCACCGTGAACTGCGGGCCGAACGGGATCCCGACCCCGATCGACGGGTACAGGTTGCCGAGGTTGTAGAGGAAGATCAGCACCAGGATGAGCGGCACCGACCGGAACAGCCACACGTAGAGCCAGCTCACCGCGTTCAGCACGGGGTTCGACGACAGGCGGCCCAGCGCGATGACGACGCCGCCGACGAAGCTGACCACGGCGCTGATCGCCGTCGCCGTGAGCGTGAGCTGCAGACCCGTCAGGATCGCGGGGCTGAACAGCCACTTGCCGACCTTCTCCCACTCCCACGAGGGATTCGTGAAGAGCGACTGCCCGGCGTTCAGGAGCAGCACGAGCACGAGCGCGGCGGCGATCCAGCGACCCGGGTGCCGCAGCGGCAGCACCGGGCGATCGGCCAGGCGGCGCAGCTCGGCGGCGTCGGGCAGGGCGGGGAGCCCGGTCGTCGGGCTTGCGGACTCCGCGGACGCGGGCGCCTCGACGGGCCCAGCCGTCGTCGTGGCGCTCACCGGCGGCCTCCCGTCGCGCCCGCACCCGACCGTGCCGACGGGGTCGACAGCGTCTTCTCGAACGGGTGGATGCCGACCTCCTCGGCGGGCAGCTGCGGGTCGTACAGGGGCGTGTACCCGGCGGCGAGATAGAGCGCCTTCGCCTCGGGCTGCCGCGGGCCGGTGGTGAGGTACACGCGGGTGTAGCCGCGGCGCACCGCCTCCGACTCCAGCTCCGCCACCACGCGGCGGCCGAGCCCCTCGCGACGGTGGGCCGAGCTGGTCCAGATGCGCTTGAGCTCGGCCGTGCGCTCGTCGTAGCGCTTGAAAGCGCCACCGGCGATCGGCTCCCCGCCACGCAGCAGCAGCACGAAGGCGCCGTGCGGGGCCGCGAACTCCTCGGCCGGGTACCGGTTCAGCTCGGTCGAGGCGCGCTCGCCGAAGAGGTCGCCGTAGCGGGTGTCGTACTCGACCTCGAGCTCGGCGAGCAGCGGGCGCGCCAGGTCGTCGGTGGCGTCGACGTAGCGGAACTCGTCGGCGATGACGGGGGAAGCGGTCATCGACGGGCCTCCAATCGGATGGGGAGCGGAAGGGTTGCCGACGACCGTAGGGGCGCGCGTCAAGGAGGCGGGAGCTCCGGTTACGGATTGCGTCGCGGGCGTCACACGGCGAAACCTGGGGTTGGCGTCGGCCGGCGTTCGCGGCAGTCTGCCCGGATGCCGCTCACCGCCCCCGCCGCCTCCGTAGTCCTCGTCGGCGCCGGTCCGCGCGCCGCCGGCTGGCTGGAGCGCTTCGCCGCAGCGCGGTCGCAGCGGGCCGGGAGCACGCCCGTCACGGTGCACCTCGTCGACCCGTTCCCGCCCGGCGCGGGCCGCATCTGGCGCCGCGACCAGTCGCCGCTCCTCAAGCTCAACTCGATGGTCGAGGACGTCACCATGTTCACCGACGACTCGTGCAGCATCGAGGGCCCGGTGCGGCCGGGTCCCTCGCTGCTGGAGTGGGTGGAGGGCGTGCGCGCCGGCACCATCGAGGACGTCGCCGTCGACGACCCGCTGGTGGAGGCCGAGCTCGCGGGGCTGCGCCGCGGCGACTTCCCGACCCGACGGCTCCAGAGCCTCTACCTCGACTGGTTCCTGCGTCGCGCGCTGGCCGGCCTCGACGACGCGGTCACCGTGGTCGTCCACCGCGACCGCGTCCGGTCCGTGGAGGGTGTGGCCGGGCGGCAGACCGTGCGCCTGGCAGGCGGTGGCGTGCTGAACGTCGACGCCGTTGTCTACGCGCTGGGCCACGCGGGGAGCGAGCCGGCGGGCGAGGCGGCGGAGTTCACCGCCTTCGCCGCCCGCCACGGTCTCGACTACCTCGCCCCCGCGTTCACCGCGGACGCCGACCTCGACGCCTTCGGGCCCGGTCGCACGGTCGCCGTGCGCGGGTTCGGGCTCGCCGCGGTGGACCTCATCGTGCTCCTGACCGAAGGCCGCGGCGGTCGCTTCGCCCGCGCGGCGGACGGCACCCTGGGCTACACCCCGAGCGGCTTCGAGCCGACGCTGCTGATCGGCTCCCGCCGCGGCGTGCCGTACCGCTCCAAGATCTCCTCCCGGCTGGTGGGGGAGCCGCCCGCGCTACGTCACCTCACGCCCGCGAGCGTCGAGCGGCTCGCCGCCTCGACCGAGCGGCTCGACTTCCGCGACGACGTCTGGCCGCTGATCGCCCGCGAGCTCGTCCACGGCTACTACCGCGAGCTCTTCACCGGGCACCCCGACCGTGTGCGGGCGCCCTGGGCGGAGTTCGCGGCCGAGCTCGACCGCACCGGCCCCGACGGGGACGCCTACCGGGCGCTCCTCGCGCGCTCCCTCGTCCATCCCGAAGACGCGCTGCACCTCGACGCGTTCGACCGTCCGCTCGCCGGCGCGACGTTCGCCGGGCCGGACGACCTGCAGGCATGGATGCGCGCCCACCTGCGCGACGACCTCCACCGGCGCACCGCGCCCGAGCACAGTGCTACCCTCGGCCTGTTCACCGCGCTGCTCCACGCCCTGTTCGCCCTCGCACCGCACCTGGCGGGCGAGCTCTGGACGGAGGAGTCGCGCCGGCGCGACGTCGTCGGCTGGTGGCCGGGCTACTTCAGCTACGTCGCCTCGGGGCCGCCCGGCCACCGGCTGGAGGAGCTGATCGCGCTCTCGGAGGCCGGGGTCGTCCGCTTCGCCGGTGCGGACGTCCGGGTCGTCGCCGACGACGGCGCCGGCGTGTTCCGGGTCGGCAGCGCCAGTGTGCCGGGGGAGACCGCGGTCACGGCGCTCATCGACGCCTGGCTGCCCGCCGCGACGGCCGAGACGAGCGACGAGCCGGCGCTGCGCGACCTCGTCGAGTCCGGCGCGGGGTCCGTCCGCCACGGCCAGGTGCGGGT
>JAEWDJ010000365.1 GCA_023390155.1 Actinomycetes bacterium
GGGCTGCACGGCATCCCTGCCCGCGGGTGCCGACGGGGCGTCCGCCGCCTCACTGCTCGACATCGAAACCCTCCCCGGTGAGCTCGACGAAACGCTCCTCGAGGCTGGACGAGCGCACCGCGAAGCCCCGCAGCCGCACGCCCGCTCCCACGAGCGCCGCCGACAGGGCCTCGGCAGGAGGCGCGCCGTTCGCAAGCGGCGCCTCCACCCCGTCCGCCGTCGGCACCGCGCTCACTCCGAGACCGGCGAGCACGGAGACCGCGGACGCGCCGTCCGGCGTCTCGACGGCGAGGCGCGGGCCCGAGCCGCCCCGGAGGTCGGCGAGGGAGCCCTGAGCGACGAGCCGGCCCGCCCGCATGATGGCCGCGTGCGTGCACATCTGCTCGATCTCGGCCAGCAGATGGCTCGAGACGAACACCGTCGTGCCGCCGTCGGCGAGCGAGCGCACCAGATGCCGGACCTCCCGTGTGCCCTGCGGGTCGAGCCCGTTCGTCGGCTCGTCGAGCACCAGAAGCTCCCGGTCGGTCAGCAGGGCGCCCGCGATGCCCAGCCGCTGCTTCATGCCGAGCGAGTAGGCGCGCACGTGCTTGCCGGCCGCGTGGCTGAGCCCGACCCGCTCGAGCGCCGCCTCCACCCGGCGGCGCCGCGTCCCGCCGGGTGCCATCCGATCGGCCGTGTCGCGGCGCAGGAGGTTGGCCGTTCCCGAGAGGTAGGGCGCGAACGCCGGACCCTCCACAAGCGCGCCCACCCGCGGGAGGACGCTCGCGCCGCGGTCGGGCATCCGCTCGCCCAGCACCGTCGCCTCCCCCGCCGACGGTGCGACGAGCCCGAGCAGCATCCGGATCGTCGTGGTCTTCCCCGACCCGTTCGGCCCGAGGAAGCCGAAGACCGAGCCCCGCGGGACGTCGAGGTCGATGCCGTCCACCACCGCGCGCGACCGGAACCGCTTCGTCAGGCCGCTGGTCGCGATCGCGGCGTCGCTCACCGCGCGGCGGCCTGCAGGGCGGAGACGGGGACCGCGCCCACGAGCACCCGACCGTCCGTCGTCACGAGCACCGAGAGGA
This sequence comes from Actinomycetes bacterium, assembly GCA_023390155.1. GTDB lineage: Bacteria > Actinomycetota > Actinomycetes > Actinomycetales > Microbacteriaceae > Leifsonia. Next base: position 1,065 of record JAEWDJ010000365.1, read on the forward strand.
GGGTCGTGCTCAGCGCGCGGCCGCCGTCGACACCGCGCGTGAGCTGTGCGAACAGCGGATCCGCGTCGAGTGCGGCCGGAGCGGACCCGGCGGGCAGTGTGACGATGCTCGCCCAGCCGTCGCCGGTGACCTGCGGCTGGGGATGACCGGCAGCGTCCTTCGGTGCCGGGTGGCCGTCGGCGGACTGCTCGGTGACCTTCGCGCTGGCTGGCGGGGTGAAGGCGAAGACGCTCGCGGGGATGCCGTCGGTGCTGAACGAGGTGAATCCCGCCTCGAACGCCGGCGCGCTCGCGCCGCGGGCGGTCACCTGGACCCGCAGCGGGATGCCCGTCGCCCCGTCCACCGCGATGCGCACCGCGCCGACCAGCGTCGCGTCGGTCCGCGGCGTCAGCACGAGCGTGTACGCGTCGCGGCCCGCGACCGTGGAATACTTCGCCAGCGTGACCTCGGTGCTCGGGTCGACGGCCGCCAGGAGCCGTTCCGCCAGGCCTGCGGCGTCGTGGCGAGCGGCGTGGGGGTCGCCTCCGGCGCGCCGCCGTCGTGCGCGCCGAGGCGGAGGTGCGTCGCCCGGCCTGCCTTGGAGTCGTAGAGCCAGACGCTCGACCCGTCGCGCACGGCATCCCGTTCGGCCAGCTGGTCGAGCACCTGCACGCGCTGCTTGTCCGCGCCGTCGACGTACACCTTCGCCGTGTGGTCGCCGGTGAGGAGCTCGAGGACACTCTGCTCGTCGTCGCCCGAGCGCGAGGCCGTCCCTCCGGCGCCGGCGGGGAGGCTCGGGAGCCCCAGCTCGGAGCTCTGCTCGACCGTGCCGGAGAAGGTCTCCGTGTCGCTCGACGCGACCAGCCGCACGACGTCCTCCGGGGCGCGCACGGGCAGATCCGCCGCTCCTGCCGCGAGCGGGACGACGACCACCCCGGCGGCGATCGCCACGGGGACGACGACCGCGGGAGCCCAGCGGAGCAGACGGCGGTTCATAGGGTCAGGATACGCTCCGGGCGCGGCGCGGACCCTGCGAAGTGCGTGGGAGATCGGCTGCCACCCCGAACGACGAAGGCCCCGCGTTCGGTGAACGCGGGGCCTTCCTCCATCCGGACCGTTACAGCACGTCGCCGACGCGGTGCACGCGGATGTCGTTGGTGGTGCCGGGGATCCCGGGAGGGGAACCGGAGATGATGATGACCTTGTCGCCGTTCACGGCGCGACCGGTCGACTTCAGCGCCTCGTCCACCTGCGCGACCATCTGGTCGGTGTGGGTGACGCGGTCGACCACGAACGACTCGACGCCCCAGTAGAGCGACATCTTGCGACGGGTCGACTCCTCCGGGGTGAAGGCCAGGATCGGGATCTTGTTGCGCAGGCGCGCCATGCGGCGGGCCGACTCGCCCGACTCGGTGAACACGCAGAGGTACTTGGCCTCGACGAAGTCGGCGACCTCCACCGCGGCCAGCGTGATCGCACCGGACTGGGTGCGCGGGCGCGTGCCGAGCGGGGCGATGCGGTCGAGCCCGTGCTCCTCGGTCGACGTCACGATGCGGGCCATGGTCTGCACGGTGACCGTCGGGTACTCGCCGACGCTGGTCTCGCCGGAGAGCATGACCGCGTCCGCGCCGTCGAGGACGGCGTTCGCGACGTCGGAGGTCTCGGCGCGGGTCGGGACCGGGCTCGAGATCATCGACTCGAGCATCTGCGTGGCGACGATGACCGGCTTGGCGGCACGGCGGGCGAGCTCGACCGCGCGCTTCTGCACGATCGGCACGGCCTCGAGCGGCAGCTCGACGCCGAGGTCGCCGCGCGCGACCATGATGGCGTCGAACGCCTCGATGATCTCCTCCAGCGCCTCCACGGCCTGCGGCTTCTCGATCTTGGCGACGACGGGAACGCGGCGCCCCTCCTCGGCCATGATCTCGTGCACGCGCTCGATGTCGGCGGCGTTGCGCACGAACGAGAGGGCGATGATGTCGGCGCCGAGCTTGAGGCCCCAGCGCAGGTCGGCCTCGTCCTTGTCGGACAGCGCCGGCACGTTGACCGCGACACCGGGCAGGTTGATGCCCTTGTTGTTCGACACCGGCCCGGCGACGATCACCTCGGTGGTGACGACGGTCCCGTCGGTCTCGAGCACCTTCACGCGCACCTTGCCGTCGTCGATCAGCAGGAAGTCGCCCGCCTTGACGTCCTGGGGCAGGCCCTTGAACGTGGTCGACGAGATCTCCTTGGTGCCGATGATGTCCTCGGTGGTGATCTTGAAGATGTCGCCCTCGGCGAGCTCGTAGGGGCCGGCCTCGAACTTGCCGAGGCGGATCTTCGGACCCTGGAGGTCGACGAGCACGGCGACCGGCTTGCCGGCGTCCGCGGCGGCCTTACGCACGTTGGCGTAGACGCCCTCGTGGACCTCGTAGCTTCCGTGGCTCAGATTCATCCGCGCCACGTCCACACCCGCGTCGATGATCGCGCGGATGTTGTCGTAGCTGGACGTCGCCGGCCCGAGGGTCGAGACGATTTTCGCCCTTCTCATGCTTTTCGTAGCTCCGATGTTCGTGCGCCCCTGACGGCGCGCGGTTCGTGGTGTTGCCCGGGGGCGGCCTCAGACGAGGATGCCCCGGTCGGTCGGGCGGACCGGAGACGGCAGCTGCGTCTCCCCTTCAAGATACCGGTCGACGGCTGCTGCCGCCGCCCGGCCCTCGGCGATGGCCCAGACGATCAGCGACTGCCCGCGGCCCGCGTCGCCCGCGACGAAGACGCCCGGCTCGCTGGTCTGGTAGTCGCTGTCGCGCTGCACGTTGCCACGCGCGTCGAACGGGAGGTTCAGCTGCGCGGACAGGTCGTCCTGCTCCGGGCCGGTGAAGCCCAGGGCGAGCAGCACGAGGTCGGCGGGGATCTCGCGCTCGGTGCCCGCCTTCGGCACGCGGCGGCCGTCGAGGTACTCGGTCTCGGCCACGCGCAGCGCACGGACCTCGCCGAACTCGTTGGCGAGGAACTCGACGGTCGAGGCGAGGAACTCCCGCTGGCCGCCCTCCTCATGCGCCGACTGGACCTCGAACAGCGTCGGCGTCGTCGGCCAGGGCTGGTGCGAGGGACGCTCCGCCGGCGGCTGCTTGCCGATGGCGAGGTTGGTGACGCTGGCGGCGCCCTGGCGGTGCGCGGTGCCGATGCAGTCGGCACCGGTGTCGCCGCCGCCGAGGACGACGACGTGCTTGCCGTCCGCGGTGATCTGGCCGGAGACGTCGTCGCCGGCGCCCGCCTTGTTCTGCTGGACGAGGTACTCCATCGCGAAGTGCACGCCGGCCAGGTCGCGACCCGGGATCGGCAGATCGCGCGGGACCATCGCACCGGTCGCGACCACGACGGCGTCGTAGCGCGTGCGCAGCTCGTCCCAGGTGATGTCGACGCCGATGTTCACGCCGGCGCGGAACCGGGTGCCCTCGGCCATCATCTGGTTGAGACGCGCCTCGAGGTGCTTCTTCTCCATCTTGAAGTCCGGGATGCCGTAGCGCAGCAGGCCGCCGATGCGGTCGTCGCGCTCGTACACGGCCACCGTGTGGCCGGCGCGGGTCAGCTGCTGGGCGGCCGCGAGGCCGGCGGGGCCCGAGCCGACGACCGCGACGGTCTTGCCGGTGAGGCGCTCCGGCGGGTGCGGCTGCACCCAGCCGTTCTGCCACGCCTGGTCGATGATCGAGACCTCGACCTGCTTGATCGTGACCGCGGGCTGGTTGATGCCGAGCACGCAGGACGACTCGCAGGGCGCCGGGCACAGGCGGCCGGTGAACTCCGGGAAGTTGTTCGTCGCGTGCAGGCGCTCGATGGCCTGACGGCCCTCCCCGCGCCACATCAGGTCGTTCCACTCCGGGATCAGGTTGCCGAGCGGGCAGCCCTGGTGGCAGAACGGCACACCGCAGTCCATGCAGCGTCCTGCCTGGCGGCGCAGCTGGGCCGGGTCACCGGCCTCGTAGACCTCTTTCCAGTCCATGAGCCGGACCGAGACCGGCCGCCGCTTGGGGAGCTCGCGCTCCGTCGTCTTGAGAAAACCCTTCGGGTCAGCCACCGGTCACCTCCAAGATCCGATTCCACACAATGTCGCCGTCGGGGTCGAGCCCCTCGTCCACGGCTTCCTGACGCATCTGCAGCACGGCCGCGTAGTCGCGCGGCAGCACCTTGACGAACTTCGCGACGGTCGCGTCGAAGTCCTCGAGCAGCCGTTCTGCGAGGGCGGAGCCCGTCTCCGTGCGGTGCTGCTCAAGCAGGTCGCGGACGATCTCGACGTCGGCGCTGCCGAGCGGCAGCAGCTCCAGCTCGCCGCTCGCGAGGGACTCGCGGTTGACGCGATCCTCTTTGAGCTCGTAGACGTAGGCGGTCCCGCCCGACATGCCGGCGCCCAGGTTGCGGCCGGTGCCGCCGAGGATGACGGCGAGGCCACCGGTCATGTACTCGAGCGCGTGGTCGCCCACGCCCTCGACCACCGCGGTCGCGCCGGAGTTGCGGACCAGGAAGCGCTCGCCCACGATCCCGCGGATGAACATGCTGCCCTGGGTCGCGCCGTAGCCGATCACGTTGCCCGCGATGACGTTGCGCTCCGCCGGGAACACGCTCCCCTGCGGCGGGCGCACGACGATCCGGCCGCCCGAGAGACCCTTGCCGACGTAGTCGTTGGAGTCGCCCTCGAGCCGCAGGGTGATGCCCGCGGGAAGGAAGGCCCCGAGCGACTGCCCGGCCGAACCGGTGAGCGTGATGTCGATCGAGCCGGTCGGCAGCCCGTTCTCGCCCCGCGCCTTCGTCACCTCGTGGCCGAGCATGGTGCCGACCGCGCGCTCCGTGTTGCGGATGGGCAGCTCCAGCTCGAGCGTGCCGCCGTCGGCGATCACGCCGCGGGCCGCGGCGATCAGCTGGTTGTCGAAGTGCTCGTCCAGCTCGTGGTCCTGCTCACGGCCGTTCTTGCGCGGCGCGCCCGCCGGGAAGTCGGGGCCGGAGAGGATCGGCGACAGGTCCATGCCCGACGCCTTCCAGTGCTTCACGGCGCGATCCACGTCGAGCAGCTCGGCGTGGCCGATGGCCTCGTCCAGGCTGCGGAAGCCGAGCTCGGCGAGGTACTCGCGCACCTCCTGGGCGATGAACTCGAAGAAGTTGACCACGAACTCGGGCTTGCCCGAGAACCGGGAGCGCAGCTCCGGGTTCTGCGTGGCGACGCCGACCGGGCAGGTGTCGAGGTGGCAGACGCGCATCATGATGCAGCCGGAGACCACCAGCGGCGCGGTCGCGAAGCCGAACTCCTCGGCGCCGAGCAGGGCGCCGACGATCACGTCCCGACCGGTCTTCAGCTGACCGTCGACCTGCACGACGACGCGCTCGCGCATCCCGTTCAGCATGAGGGTCTGCTGCGTCTCGGCGAGGCCGAGCTCCCACGGCGTGCCCGCGTGCTTGAGCGAGTTGACCGGGGAGGCGCCGGTGCCGCCGTCGTGGCCGGAGACCAGGATGACGTCGGCGAGGGCCTTCGCGGTGCCCGCGGCGACAGCGCCGATGCCCGACTCCGAGACGAGCTTGACGTGGATGCGCGCACCCGGGTTCGCCCGCTTGAGGTCGAAGATCAGCTGCTTCAGGTCCTCGATGGAGTAGATGTCGTGGTGCGGCGGCGGCGAGATGAGGCCGACGCCCGCCGTGGCGTGGCGGGTGCGCGCGACCCAGGGGTAGACCTTGGTCGGCGGCAGCTGCCCGCCCTCACCCGGCTTCGCACCCTGGGCGAGCTTGATCTGGATGTCGTCGGCGTGCGTCAGGTACATGCTCGTCACGCCGAAGCGGCCCGAGGCGACCTGCTTGATCGCGCTGCGGCGCTCGGGGTCGAGCAGGCGGTCGAGGTCCTCGCCGCCCTCACCGGTGTTCGACTTGGCGCCGAGCCGGTTCATGGCGATCGCGAGCGTCTCGTGCGCCTCCTTCGAGATGGAGCCGTAGCTCATCGCGCCGGTCGAGAACCGTTTGACGATCGACTCGATCGGCTCGACCTCGTCGAGCGGCACCGGCGCGCGCTCCCCCGTCTTGAGGGAGAACATCCCGCGGAGCGTCATGAGCGACTCCGCCTGGTCGTCCACGAGCTTCGTGTACTCGCGGAAGACGTCGTAGCGCCGCTCGCGCGTCGAGTGCTGGAGGCGGAACACCGTCTCGGGGTTGAAGAGGTGCGGGGCCCCGTCACGACGCCACTGGTACTCGCCACCGGTGGCCAGGCGCTCGTGCGCGACGATCGCGCTCTCGGCCGGGTAGGCGCTCTCGTGACGCGACAGGTTCTCGGCGGCGATGACCTCGATGCCGACGCCGCCCAGCTTGCTGGTCGTGCCGGTGAAGTAGCGGTCGACGAACTCCTGGCTGAGGCCGACGGCCTCGAACGCCTGCGCCGCCGCGTACGACGACACGGTCGAGATGCCCATCTTCGACATGATCTTCAGCACGCCCTTGCCGAGCGCCTTGATCACGTTCTTGACGGCCTTCTCGGGCGTCACGCCCGGGATGAAGCCGGAGCGCACGAGCTCCTCGCACGTCTCCATCGCCAGGTACGGGTTGATCGCCGAGGCGCCGTAGCCGATGAGCAGCGCGACGTGGTGGACCTCGCGGACGTCGCCCGCCTCCACGATGATTCCGACCTTCATGCGGTTCTCGGCCCGGATCAGGTGGTGGTGGACCGCGGCGAGCATGAGCAGCGACGGGATAGGCGCGAGGTCCTTGTTGGAGTCGCGGTCGCTCAGGACGATGAACTGCGCGCCCTCCTCGATCGCCTCGTCGACCTCGTCGCACATCTCCGCGAGCCGGCGCTCCATGGCGTCGGTGCCCGCGTCGAAGCGGTACAGGCCGCGGATCGTCGTGGTGAGCCGGCTGCCGGGCCGCGGGTCCATGTGCTGGATCTTCGCGAGCTCGTCGTTGTCGATCACCGGGAAGTCGAGGACGACCTGGCGCGCGTGCTCGGGACCGGCCGAGAGCAGGTTGCGCTCCGGGCCGAGGCCGAGCTTCAGGGAGGTCACGACCTCCTCGCGGATGGAGTCGAGCGGCGGGTTGGTCACCTGCGCGAACTGCTGCGTGAAGTAGTCGAACAGCAGCCGCGGGCGCTCGGAGAGCACGGCGACCGGCGTGTCGGAGCCCATGGCGCCGAGCGGCTCCGCGCCGGTGGTCGCCATCGGCTTGAGGAGGATGCGGACCTCCTCCTCCGTGTAGCCGAAGGTGCGCTGGCGGCGCGTGATGGAGGCCGGGGTGTGCACGATGTGCTCGCGCTCCGGCAGGTCCTTGAGGTTGATGCGGCCCTCGTCGAGCCACTCGCCGTAGGGCGCCCCGGACGCGAGCTCCGACTTGATCTCGTCGTCCTCGATCAGGCGGCCGGCGACCGTGTCCACGAGGAACATGCGGCCCGGCCGCAGGCGGCCCTTGCGGACGACGCGGCTCGGCTCGATGTCGAGCACGCCGATCTCCGAGGCGAGCACCACCAGTCCGTCGTTGGTGACGACGTATCGGCCGGGGCGGAGGCCGTTGCGGTCGAGGGTCGCACCGACCAGCGAGCCGTCGGTGAAGACGATCGCGGCGGGACCGTCCCAGGGCTCCATGAGCATCGAGTGGTACTCGTAGAAGTCGCGGCGGACCGGGTCGATCTCGGTCTGGTTCTCCCACGCCTCCGGGACCATCATCATGACCGCGTGCGGGAGCGAGCGCCCGGTGAGCGAGATGAGCTCCACGACCTCGTCGAACGACGCGGAGTCGCTGGCGCCGGGCGTGACGATGGGGAACACCGGCGACAGGTCGCCGAGCAGCTCGCTCTCGAGCTGCGACTGGCGCGCACGCATCCAGTTGCGGTTGCCTTGCACCGTGTTGATCTCGCCGTTGTGCGCGATCATCCGGAACGGCTGCGCGAGCGGCCACGACGGGAACGTGTTCGTCGAGTACCGGGAGTGCACGAGCGCGAGCTTCGACGCGAAGCGCTGGTCGGAGAGGTCCGGGTAGAACGGCTCCAGCTGGAGCGTGGTCACCATGCCCTTGTAGACGAGCGTGCGGCTCGACAGCGACGAGAAGTACAGGTCGAGCTCGCGCTCGGCCCGCTTGCGCAGGAAGAAGGTCTGGCGGTCGAGCGCGATGCCCGAGACCGGCGCGCCCTTCTCGTCCGTGCGGGTGCTCGACACGTAGAGCTGCTCGATCACCGGCATCGCGTCGCGCGCCAGCGTGCCCAGCTCCTCGGGCCGCACGGGCACGGCCCGCCAGCCGAGGACGGTCAGGTCCTGCTCGGCCGCGATGGCCTCCACCGCCGCCTTGACCGCGGCGCGCTCGCCCTCGGAGGTCGGGAGGAAGGCGTTGCCGACCGCGTAGCGTCCGGCTGCCGGCAGCTCGAGGCCCGAGACGGCGCGCAGGAACGCGTCCGGCACCTGCGTGATGATGCCGGCGCCGTCGCCGGTGCCGGCGTCGGAGCCGACCGCGCCGCGGTGCTCGAGGTTGCGCAGCGCCTGCAGCGCGGCGTCGATGATGTCGTGCCCGGCGGTGCCGCGCAGGGTCGCGACCATCGCGAGACCACAGGCGTCCTTCTCCTCGGCGGGGTCGTAGAGACCCTGCTTCGCAGGAAGGGTGCTGAACCGGGTATGGGGAGGCGTGAGCGCCATCTTTCGACCGTCCTCACAGTGTCGTGGATGTGGGGAGTTGTGTGCGGGGACGCCATCGGCCCTGGGGAGGTGGTGGATCCGCCGCGCGCATCCGGGCTGTGTGCGGCCCGGTGGCTCGGTGCGGTCGGTGATGCTTTCGGGATTGCCTCGACAGACGTTACGGGTGGTGCGAGCCGACGGGTTTCACCCGTTCGAAGTGCTTGTGGCCTTGGCTCCTGAGGATCCGGCGGGTACCCCGTCGTCCTCGTCGGGGACCTCGTCATCCGAGTCCGTGTCGTCCGAGTCTACAGCAGCATCGGGGCGAACCCATTCACGACCCGGTCGGTAGACGCTCGGCTCGAGGCCGGGGTGGCGTCGGGTCTGCACGATGAGGATCACGATGCCGAGCACCACGGCGAGGAACGCGGCCCACACGTTGGTGGGGATGCCGAGGATGTTGAACTCGCTCGGGTCGATGCGGATCGACTCCAGGTAGGAGCGGCCGATCCCGTACCAGATGAGGTAGACCGCGAAGGTCTTGCCCCAGCGCAGCTGGAACTTCTTCTCCAGGAGCAGGATGACGACGACGCCGATGACGTTCCAGATGATCTCGTAGAGGAAGAGCGGCTGGAAGAGCGTGTCGTCCGGCAGCCCGACCGGGATCGCCTTGTTGCCGGCGTCGATCTGGAGGCCCCACGGCAGGTCGGTCGGCAGGCCGAACAGCTCCTGGTTGACGTAGTTGCCGAGCCGGCCGATCGCCTGGGCGAGCAGCAGGGCCGGCGCGAGCGCGTCGGCGAACGACCAGAACCGGACGCCCGTGAAGCGCGACGCGATCGCGACGCCGACGGCGCCGCCGATCAGCGAGCCGAAGATGGCGTTGCCGCCCTCCCAGATCGCGAATACGTTGAGCGGGTTCGCGCCCTCGTAGAAGTAGTCGGCCGGGTGCGTGAACACGTGGTAGAGCCGGGCCCCGATGATGCCGAGGACGACGGCCCAGAGGGTGAAGTCGAGCACCACGCCCGGCTCGCCGCCGCGCTTGGTGAGCCGGCGCGACGTCCACAGCACGGCGACGACGATGCCGATCAGGATCATGATCGCGTAGGTCTGGATGCGCCAGTGCAGCCCGAAGATGTCGATCGGGATGCTCTGCCACTCGGGCCCCGGGCTCGGGATGCTGGCGTACCAGCTGCTCATCGTCGCAAACACCCGAAGACTCACCTTTCGATCGGATCAGGCCGGCGCGGTTCGCCGCGCGGCCTCCATAGTCTAAGACGACGGCGCTACCGCGCCGCGCCACCCGCCAATTCGGCCGCCGTGCGGCCCACGGCCTCCACCCCGCCGTCGGCGAGGGCCTTGACGAGCGCAGAGCCGACGATCGCGCCGTCCGCGTACTCCAGGACCTCGCGCACCTGGGCGCCCGTCGAGATGCCGACGCCCACGCACGCACTCGTCGCACCCGCGTCGCGGAGGCGGCCGATGAGGGTCCGTGCGGCGGCGTCCACGTCCGAGCGGGCACCGGTGATGCCCATCGTCGAGACGGCGTAGACGAAGCCGCGGCTCGCCTCCACCGTCCGGCGCAGGCGCTCCTCGGTCGAGGTCGGCGCCGCGAGGAACACGCGGTCGAGGCCGGCGCGGTCGGAGGCGGCGAGCCAGTCGGCGCCCTCGTCCGGGATGAGGTCGGGCGTGATGAGGCCCGCTCCCCCGGCCGCGGCGAGGTCGTCCGCGAAGCGGTCGACACCGTACTGCAGCACGGGGTTCCAGTAGGTCATGACGAGCACGGGCACGTCGGCGCGCTTCGTGATCTCACGCACGGCGGTAAAGCCGTCGCGCAGGCGGAAGCCGTTGGAGAGCGCGGTCTGCGTCGCCGCCTGGATGACCGTGCCGTCCATCACGGGGTCGGAGTACGGCAGGCCCAGCTCGATGACGTCGACGCCGTTCTCGGCGAGGGCCACGGCCGCGTCGATGCTCGTCTGCAGGTCGGGGAACCCGGCGGGCAGGTAGCCGATCAGCGCGCCGCCGGCCTCCCGGTTGCGCTGGGCGATGGTGTCGGCGACCCGGCTCACGACTGCACGGCTCCTTCGTCGATCAGGCCGAAGTAGCGGCCGGCGGTCTCCATGTCCTTGTCCCCGCGGCCGCTGAGGTTCACCAGCACGATGCCCTCCGGCCCGAGCTCGCGCGCCAGCACCAGCGCGCCGGCGAGGGCGTGCGACGACTCGATGGCGGGGATGATGCCCTCCGTCAGGCTCAGCAGGCGCAGCGCGTCCATGGCCTCGGCGTCGGAGACCGGGCGGTACTCGGCACGGCCGATCGACGAGAGCCAGGAATGCTCCGGACCGACACCCGGGTAGTCGAGACCGGCGGAGATCGAGTGCGACTCGATGGTCTGGCCGTCCTCGTCCTGCAGCAGCATGCTGCGGGCGCCGTGCAGGACGCCGGGGCGCCCCTTGGTGATGGTCGCGGCGTGGCGCGGGGTGTCCGCACCCTCGCCGCCGGCCTCGAAGCCGACGAGGCGCACGTCCTCGTCGTCGAGGAAGGCGTGGAAGATGCCGATCGCGTTCGAGCCGCCGCCGACGCAGGCCGCGACGGCGTCCGGGAGGCGGCCGGTCAGCGCGAGCACCTGCTCGCGGGCCTCCTCGCCGATGATCTTCTGGAGGTCGCGCACCATCGCCGGGAACGGGTGCGGACCCGCCACCGTCCCGAAGATGTAGTTGGTGCTCTCGACGTTGGTGACCCAGTCGCGCATCGCGTCGTTGATCGCGTCCTTCAGGGTCCGCGATCCGGTCTTCACCGCGATGACCTCGGCGCCGAGCAGCCGCATGCGCGCGACGTTGAGCGCCTGCCGCTCGGTGTCGACCTCGCCCATGTAGATCGTGCACTCGAGGCCGAACAGCGCGGCCGCGGTCGCGGTGGCCACGCCGTGCTGGCCGGCGCCGGTCTCGGCGATCACGCGCTTCTTGCCGATGCGCTTGGTCAGGATGGCCTGCCCGAGCACGTTGTTGATCTTGTGCGAACCGGTGTGGTTGAGGTCCTCACGCTTGAGGATGATGCGGGCGCCGCCGGCGTGCGCGGCGAACCGCGGCACCTCGGTGATGATCGACGGACGCCCGGTGTACGAGCGCTGCAGCTCATCGAGCTCGGCGTGGAACGCGGGGTCGGCCTTGGCCTCCTCCCACGCCGCCGACAGCTCGTCGAGGGCGGCGACGAGGGATTCGGGCACGAAACGGCCGCCGAAGTCGCCGAAGTAGGGACCGGACTCGGAACGGAGGGACATCAGACTCCCAGGAACTCGCCGAGCGTGGCGACGGGATCGCTCGTGACGAGCGCCTCGCCGACGAGCACGACGTCCGCGCCCCCCGCCCGGTAATGCGCGACGTCGGCCGCCGACAGGACGGCGGACTCCGCGACGCGGATGACGCCGGACGGATACCGGTCGGCCAGGCGGCCGAACAGATCGCGGTCCAGCTCGAACGTGGAGAGGTTGCGGGCGTTCACGCCCACGAGCCGCGCGCCGGTGTCGAAGGCCCGGCTCAGCTCGTCCTCGGTGTGCGCCTCGACCAGCGGGGTCATGCCCAGCTCGACGATCAGATCGTGCAGCTCCACGAGCCTCTCCTGCTCGAGGGCGGCGACGATGAGCAGCACCAGGTCGGCACCCGCGGCGCGGGCCTCGAAGATCTGGTACGGGTCGGCGACGAACTCCTTGCGGAGCACCGGGATGGACACGGCCGCACGCACCGACTCGAGATCGGCGAGTGAGCCGCGGAACCGGCGCTCCTCGGTCAGGACGCTGATGGCGCTGGCGCCGCCTGCCTCGTAGGCCGCCGCGAGGGCGGCCGGGTCGGGGATGTCGGCGAGGGCGCCGCGGGACGGGCTGGCCCGCTTGACCTCCGCGATGACCTTGATGCGGTCGGCCGGGGCCAGTGCGGCGAGGGCGTCGAGGGCCGGGGCGCGATCGAGCGCCTCCGCCTCGACCACGGCGAGCGGACGCTCGGCGCGCCGCCGTTCAGCATCCTCGAGCGCGCCGGCGACGAGGTCGGCGAGCACGCGTCAGTGACCCTTCGGGGTGTACTTGGAGCCGCCGACTCCGTAGCCCGCGCGCTTCATGATCCAGCCGACGATGAGACCGATGACGGCGAGGCCGGCGGATGCCCAGACGATGGCCGGAGCGTCGAAGAAGAACGCCACCGCGCCGATGGCGAAGGCGACCAGCATGATGATCACGGCCGTCCACGCCGCCGGCGAATGACCGTGGCCCGGCTCGACTGACTCGCTGCTCATGGGACTCCTGCACGTCGGGTGCGCGCCGACGGGCACGCACGGGGTTGGGAACGGATCAAGTCTAGTGGCTCAGCGCGTGGGATCGTCGCCGCGGCTCAGCTCGTCCCAGCTGTCGATCGCGGTGTCGCGGTCCAGTGCAGCCGGGCCGGACGGCGCCTCGCCCTCGGCGACGGCGCGCGCCTCCTCGTCGTCGGAGGGGGCGCCTGTTGCGTCGCCGAGCACCGCGGACGCGTCGCGTCCGTCCTCGGCGGCGAACCGCGTCTGGTACTTGCGGGAGGGGCCGGGCCAGAGTCGCGAGAAGACGATCGCCGCGGCGCTGGCGAGCACGATGAGCACGCCTCCCCCGACGGCGAGCCAGGGCCAGAACTGCACCTCGACCGCGTCGACCAGGCGCCGCACGGAGGCGTCGCCGGCCACGCCGGTCGCGGTGGTGATCGCGGAGGACGACGCGCGCAGGGCGTCGCTCAGGGCGCTCCCCGCCGAGATCAGCACGGAGACGCCGAGGAGGATGCCGAGCAGCGACAACACGATGCGGAAGACCGGGCCGGCGATCGCGAGCGCCGCCGTCAGGGCGAGGCCGGCGAGGGCGAGCGCGGTCAGCGCGGGCGCGGCGACGGATCCGGCGACCGTCAGGGTGCTGACGTGGCTCGCCACGTCGGTGAGCCGGATGCTGAACCAGGTCTGCGTCGACGACAGCAGGGTGAGCCCGCTGCCCACCACCAGGACGAGCAGGGCGAGGTACTTCGCGCGGCGGCTCACCGGCCGGGCGGCCACGGCCTCCCCGCCGGCCTCGTCGTGCTCGTGCGCGTCGGTCATCCGCTCAGCGCCCGTCGCCGGTCACGCCGGTGACCCGGCGCATCGCGTTCGCGACGGCGACCGCGCGCAGCGGGGCCGCCGCCTTGTTCTGCGACTCCTGGAACTCGCTGCGCGGCACCGAGTCGGCGACGAGGCCGCCGCCCGCCTGCACGCGCGCGACGCCGTCCATGATGGTCGCGGTGCGGATGGCGATGGCGAGGTCGGCGTCCCCGGCGAAGTCGAAGTAGCCGATCACTCCCCCGTACACGCCGCGCTGAGCGGGCTCGAGCTCGTCGATGATCCGCAGCGCCATCGGCTTCGGTGCGCCCGAGAGGGTCCCGGCCGGGAACGTCGCGCGGAAGACGTCGATCGCGGAGGAGTCGGGCAGGAGGTCGCCCTCCACCGAGGAGACGATGTGCATGATGTGGCTGAACCGCTCGATGCGCATGAACTCGGTGACCTCGACCGTCCCGGCCGCGCAGACCTTCAGCAGGTCGTTGCGGGCCAGGTCGACGAGCATCAGGTGCTCGGCGCGCTCCTTGTCGTCGGCGAGGAGGGAGGTCTCGAGCTCGAGGTCCTCCTCCGGCGTCGCGCCGCGGGGCCGGGAGCCGGCGATGGGGTGCGTGAACGCGCGCCCCTCCTGCACCTTCACGAGCGCCTCGGGCGAGGAGCCGACGATCTGGTAGGCGCCGCCGTCCGGCCGCTCCAGCGAGAGCAGGTACATGTACGGGCTCGGGTTCAGGGCGCGGAGGACCCGGTAGACGTCGAGGGCGGAGGCGGTGCACTCCAGCTCGAACCGCTGCGAGATCACGACCTGGAAGATGTCGCCGGCGACGATGCGCTCCTTGGCGGTCTCGACCGACGCGAGGAAGTCCTCCTCCTTCGTCCGCGAGACGGGCTCGGCGGGCGTGTCGAGGTCGACCTCGGCGAGCCAGGCCTCCGAGGGGAGCGCGAGGTCGCGCTGCATCCGGTCGAGGCGCTCCTGGGCGTCGGCCCACAGCGCGTCCGCGGTGTCCACGCCGTCGGCGAGGGCGTTCGCGATGAGCTTGACCGTGCCGGAGCGGTGGTCGATCACGACCAGGTCGGCCGCGAACGCGAGCGCCTGGCCCGGGACGTCGTAGTCCGCCGGCGGCTGGTCGGGCAGCCGCTCGATCTGGCGGATCGCCTCCCAGCCGATGAAGCCGACGAGACCGCCGGTCAGCGGCGGCAGCCCGGGGATGCGCGGCGTCTGCCAGCGCTCGTGCAAGGCCGCGAGGGCCTCGAGCGGCCGCAGGGCCGTCTGCGCGCCGAGCGCACGCTCGGCCGACAGGCCGTAGTCGAGCCAGCGCACCTCGTCGCCCTGCTGCGTGAGCACCCCGAACGACGCGGCGCCGACGAACGAGAACCGGGACCAGATCCCGCCCTGCTCAGCGGACTCCAGCAGGAAGGTGCCCGGCCGTCCGGCCGCGAGCTTGCGGTAGATGCCGACCGGGGTCTCGCCGTCGGCGAAGAGCTCGCGCACGACGGGGACGACGCGGTGCGTCTCCACGAGGGCGTCGAAGTCCTCGCGACGCGTGGAGGGGGCGGTCGTCGCGATCACAGGTCGGACCTCATCTCTTCGGAGAACTCGTGGCCCTGCTCCCCGCCCACGACGGGTGCGAGCTGGTCGGCGTCGAAGCAGGTGCGGGTGCCGGTGTGGCAGGCGGCGCCGATCTGGTCGACGGTCACCAGGAGGGTGTCGCCGTCGCAGTCGAGCGCAGCCGACTTCACGAACTGGACGTGGCCGGACGTGTCGCCCTTGCGCCAGTACTCCTGCCGGGAACGCGACCAGAACGTCACGCGCCCTTCCGTCATGGTGCGGCGGAACGCCTCCGCGTCCATCCAGCCCATCATGAGCACCTCACGGGTGTCCCACTGCTGGATGATCGCCGGGACGAGCCCGGACTCCGTGAAGCGGATGCGGTCGAGCACCGCGCGCTGGTCGTCGCTCATGAGCGGACCTCCCGTCCTGCCTGGGCCAGAGCCTCCTTGACGTCGCCGATCGTGAGCTCGCCCGAGTGGAACACGCTCGCGGCGAGCACCGCGTCGGCGCCCGCGTCGATGGCGGGCGCGAAGTCGGCGACCTTCCCGGCGCCGCCCGAGGCGATCACCGGCACGCTGCTGATCGCGCGCATCTCGCGGATGAGCTCCAGATCGAAGCCCTCCTTCGTGCCGTCCGCGTCGATCGAGTTGACGAGCAGCTCCCCCGCGCCGAGCTCGATCGCGCGGCGCGCCCACTCGAGGGCGTCGAGCTCCGTCTCGGTGCGGCCGCCGTGCGTCGTGACGACGAACCCGGACGGGGTGGCCGCCGAGCGCTTGACGTCCAGCGAGAGCACGACCACCTGGGCGCCGAACCGGCCGGCGATCTCGGCGACGAGCTCCGGCCGGGCGATGGCGGCCGAGTTCACACCGATCTTGTCCGCCCCGCTGCCGAGCAGCCGCGCGACGTCGTCGGCGCTGCGCACGCCGCCGCCGACGGTCAGCGGGATGAACACCTGCTCGGCCGTCGCGCGCACCACGTCGTAGGTCGTGGAGCGGTCGTCGACGGTCGCCGTCACGTCGAGGAAGGTGAGCTCGTCGGCGCCCTGCTCGAAGTACTTGCGTGCCAGCTCGACCGGATCGCCCTGGTCACGCAGGTTCTGGAAGTTGACGCCCTTGACGACGCGGCCGGCGGCCACGTCGAGGCACGGGATGACGCGGACCGCGACGGACATCAGATGCGCGCCGCGTGGATCGAGGTGACCAGGATGGCGCGCGCACCGAGCTCGTAGAGGTCGTCCATGACGCGGTTCGTCTGGTCCTGCTTGATCATGACGCGCACCGCGACCCAGTCCGGCTCGCCCAGCGGCGACACCGTCGGCGACTCGACACCGGGGGTCAGGGCGACCGCGCGGTCGAGCAGCACGGCCGGCAGGTTGTAGTCCACGAGCACGTACTGGCGCGCGACCATGACGCCCTGCAGGCGGCGCAGCAGGGTCTCGACACCGTCCGCCGGGGCGGGCGACGAGATCAGCACCGCCTCCGACTCGAGGATGACCGGGCCGAAGATCTCCAGCCCCTGCTTGCGCAGGGTGGAGCCCGTCTCGACCACGTCGGCGACGGCGTCGGCGACACCGAGGCGCACCGCGGACTCCACCGCGCCGTCGAGCTTGATGAGCGCGGCGTCCACCCCGCGCTCGGCGAGGAATGCGCCGACGAGCCCGGGGTAGCTGGTCGCCACCCGCTTGCCCTGCAGATCGGTCAGCTCGGTGTAGCCGCCGGCGGGAGCCGCGAAGCGGAACGTGGAGGCGGCGAAGTCGAGCGCCGCGATCTCGGCGGCGGGCGACCCGGAGTCGAGCAGCAGGTCGCGGCCGGTGATGCCGACGTCGAGCGCGCCCGAGCCGACGTAGGTGGCGATGTCGCGCGGACGCAGGTAGAAGAACTCCACCCCGTTGCGCGCGTCGGTGACGATGAGCTCCTTGGGGTCGCGGCGGCCGACGTAGCCCGCCTCGTGGAGCATCTGCGCCGCGGTCTCGGAGAGGGAGCCCTTGTTGGGGACGGCGATCTTCAGCATGTGTTGGGGTCTTTCGTGACGTGACGGATCGGGATGCGCCTCGCGGCGGCTACGGGATCAGGGTCACAGATGTCGGTACACGTCGGCCGGGGTCAGCCCCTTGGCCAGCAGGAGCACCTGGAGGTGGTAGAGCAGCTGCGAGATCTCCTCGGCCGTCTCCTCGTCGGACTGGTACTCGGCGGCCATCCAGACCTCGGCGGCCTCCTCCACGATCTTCTTTCCGATGGCGTGCACGCCCGCGTCCAGCTCGCGCACCGTCCCGGAACCCTCCGGTCGGGTGGCGGCCTTCTCGCTGAGCTCGGCGAAGAGGTCGTCGAAGGTTTTCACCATTACAGCGTAGCGGTCCGGGCGACCGGTCCGCGCCGCCGGTCAGTGCGCGTGGGCGGCGACGGCGGCGCGCAGGCCGGCGATCTGCTCCGCCGGCTCCCCGCGGAAGACGCTGGACCCGGCGACGAAGGTGTCCGCGCCGTTCTCGGCGGCCGTCACGATCGTCTCGGCGGTGACCCCGCCGTCCACCTGCAGCCAGACGTCGAGCCCGCGGGCCTCGACGGCCTCCCGGAGCGCGCGCAGCTTGGGCATGGTCTCCGGCATGAACGACTGGCCGCCGAAGCCGGGCTCCACGGTCATCACGAGCACCTGGTCGAACTCGGTCAGGAGCTCGAGATACGGCTCCACGTCGGTCCCGGGCTTGAGCGCGATGCCCGCCCGGGCGCCGAGGGAGCGCAGCCGCCGGGCGAGCGCGACAGGGTCGGCGGCGGCCTCGGCGTGGAAGGTGACCGAGTACGCGCCGAGCTCCGCGTACCCCGGCGCCCAGCGGTCGGGGTCGTCGATCATGAGGTGCACGTCGAGCGGGATGGCGCTGACCGCCTGGATGCGCTCCACCATCTGCGGACCGAAGGTGAGGTTGGGGACGAAGTGGTTGTCCATGACGTCCACGTGGACGAGGTCCGCGGTGGCGATCCTGGCGAGGTCGCGCTCCATGTTGACGAAGTCGGCGGCGAGGATGCTCGGATTGATTCGGGCCATGCCGTTAGCCTATTCGGCCCGCTTGGCGAGCAACGCGATGAACATGGCGTCGGTCAGATGCCGGTGCGGCCACAGCTGCACCGTCTCGCCGTCGCCGGCGAGGTCGAGGCGCTCCTCGGCGAGGCCCTGCACGACGTCCGCGGTGCCGACCGCCTCCAGCGCGGGGTGGCGGTCGAGGGCGGCGGCGACGATGCTCCGGGTCTCGGCGACGTGCGGGGAGCAGGTGACGTACGCGAGCAGGCCGCCGGGCTT
>JAEWDJ010000454.1 GCA_023390155.1 Actinomycetes bacterium
CCTCAGCGTCGTTCCGCTGATCGGATTCCTCACCTGCCTCGTCATCAACTGGGATCCGAGCCGCAACGACTTCTCGGCCGACAGCGAGAGGGACGCGCCCGGACTCGAATCCGAAGCCGCCACACTCGGCGTCCCCGCCTCCCTCGCGAGCGAGTAGTCCCCGCCGGCCGACACACCCCCAGCTCCCCGACATCTCTCTCGAACCACCCTCTCTCGAAAGGATCCACCGTGACTCGCCCCATCCCCTTCTCGCTCCCCGAGTCCGCGCGCGGCACCGCGCAGATCATCCCGAGCCCGCCCTGGTATTTCTCCGGCACCTGGCTGACGATCGAGTACCGCACCGATCCGGCACGGGTGCGGGAACTGCTCCCTGAACCCCTGGAACTCGACGACGACGATCCCGGTCGCGTGGCGATCACCTGGAGCGACTTCCAGTCGAGTTCCGGTAGCGGAGAGGAGCTTCTCGATCCGGTGCGCTCGCAGTTCTCCGAGGCGTTCCTGGCCGTGAAGGCGAAGTTCCGCGGCTCGGTGTATTCCCGCGTCGCCTTCGCCTGGGTCGACCGTGACTTCTCCCTCGCCCGCGGCACCCACATGGGTTGGCCCAAGAAGTCGGGGTCGATCCACCAGACTCGCCCGTTCCCGTTCGGCAAGGCCCCTCGCCTCGAGCCCGGTGGAACCTTCGCCACCAGCCTCGCCGCCGGTGACCGGCGCATCGCAGAGGCCCGGATCGTCCTTCGCGAGCAGGGAGAGGAGCGTCCGGTCGTGACGGCGCAGCCGATGATCCACACCCGCAGGGTGCGGTCCATCGAGGGGGGCGCACCCGACGCTCTGCACCAGCTCGTCGCTCATCGCGCCACCGTCGAGGGCACGGCATGGACGGCGGACGCCGAGCTGCGCCTGTTCGACTCCCCCTGGGAGGGCCTGGCTGACGTCGCGGTCCAGGAGATCGTGGGCGGTTTCTATCAGCAGGTCGGGTTCGTCTGGGACGGCGGCGAGACCGTCTACGACTACCTGAACCCGGGCCACTGATGCCTGTGGTCCCCGTCGCGGAGCTGCGCGAGCTCGTGCTCGAGCGACTCCGGGAGGCCGGCGCCCCAGCCGGCCCTGCCCAGGCCCAAGCGAGCATGCTCATCGAGGCCGAGCTCCGCGGACTGCCGTCGCACGGCGTTCTGCGCTTGCCGCGGCTGCTGCGCCGCGTGCGCAGCGGTGTGCTCGATCCGGCGGCCGGAGGTGCCCACGCCTGGCGCGCCTCCGGCTGGCTGGATGTCGACGGCCAGAACGGCTTCGGTCCCTACGTGGCTGAGCAGGCCCTTGCGGAGGCGGCGCGGCGGCTGCCCGAGACCGGCTGCGTGCTCGTCACGGTCCGTCGCAACAACCACCTCGGCATGCTGTCCTGGTATGCGGAACGCGCCGCTGAGGCCGGCCACGTCTTGATCGCGACGACCACAAGCGAGGCGCTCGTGCATCCATGGCACGGAAGCGTCGCGATGGTGGGGACGAATCCACTCGCCATCGGCGTTCCCGCCGAGCCCTCGCCGTTCGTGATCGACCTGGCGACGTCGCTGGTGTCGATGGGCCGCATCCACGATCACGCCAATCGCGGCGAGCCTCTGCCCGCGGGCTGGGCGCGCGACGCCACGGGGACGCCCACCACCGACGCTGAGGCCGCCACCACCGGGTCCATCGCCCCGTTCGGCGGCCCCAAGGGATACGCGCTGGGGCTGGCGCTCGGCGTACTCGTGGCCGCGCTCACCGGCACGTCGCTCGGGCGTGCGGTACAGGGCACGCTGACCGACGCGGAGGCCGCCACGAAGGGCGACCTCTTCATCCTGGCCGAACAACGCGATGGCGACGGGCCGGCCGCCATCGGCCGCTATCTCGGCGAGGTTCGCGCCTCGCCACCGGCGGAGGAGGGCGTGCCCGTGCGCGTCCCGGGCGACCGCACCGCGCGCGAGCGCGACCTGCGGCAGCGTCAGGGCATCGCGGTGCCCGACGCCGTCTGGTCGCAGCTCAGCCTTCGCACCACCGGCTCCCCCCTCACGAAAGGCGACAACCGATGACCACGGTGACCAGTCTCCGAGCTCCCCGCGTTCTGGTTCAGGCCGACGGCATCCGGCGGCGGATAGGCGAATATGCGCGCCCCCTCGGCTCGCGTGCCCTCATCGTCACAGACGAGCGATTCGCGACCACGGCGGAGTACCGGGAGATCGTGGACTCGCTCGAGGAACACGGGGTGCGGACCAGTGCGTTCACCGAATCCCTGCCCGAGCTGCCGAGCACCCAGGTGGACGCCGTCGCCGCCTTGGCCGCCGACGCCGAGCTGATCGTGGCGGTCGGGGGCGGTAGCTGCCTCGACCTGGCCAAGGTCGCCGCCGTCGTCCGCACCCACGGCGGGACGGTCGAGGACTACTTCGGCGAGCACCGGGTGCCAGGACCGGTGCTGCCGATCATAGCGGTGCCCACTACAGCGGGCACCGGGTCGGAAGTCACTCCGGTGGCGGTGGTCACCGACACCGCTCGCGGCGTCAAGCTCGGTGTCTCCAGCCCCCACATCGTGCCGCACACCGCCCTCGTCGACCCGCAGCTGACCCTCACCTGCCCACCGGCGCTCACCGCATCAGTCGGAGCCGATGCGCTCAGCCATCTCATCGAATCCTTCACCGCCGTCCGACGGGACTACACGGGCACCACGTGGACCGACCGGGTCTTCCTCGGCAAGGGCGCGGTGACGGACGCATTGGCCCGTGAAGGGCTCCGGCTGGTCGCGGCGAATCTTCGGAGGGTCGTCCAGAACGGCGACGACGCGGAGGCCCGCAACGCGATGTGCACCGCCGCCACCTTCGGCGGCTTGACCCTCGGCACTGCCGGCACCGCGGCGGCCCACGCTCTGCAATACCCGATCGGAACACTCACACACACGCCGCACGGCGTCGGGGTGGGAGTCCTGCTGCCGTACGTCATGCGCTTCAACAAGCCCGCCGCTCTCGAACCGCTGGCCGAGATCGGCGATATCTTCGGCGCCCGGCCGAGCGACGACCTGGATGCGCGGGCCGAGCACGCCATCGACGCCGTCGCCGACCTCCTGGCCGCGATCGGGGTGCCGCGGACGCTGCACGATCTCGGTATGCCGGAGGACTCTCTCGGCTGGGCCGCCCATGAGGCTCTGGC
>JAEWDJ010000455.1 GCA_023390155.1 Actinomycetes bacterium
ACCGTGAGCTGCACGATCCAGCCGAGCACGACGCCGATCGGCCAGCGGAGCGTGCCGACGGCCAGGATCATCAGCACGATGACGCCGGCTCCCCCGCCGAGCGCGACGGCGGGGGGCAGCGCGCCGAGCCCGAAGAGCACGAGCGCGCCGAGGAAGACGATCACGAGCTCGAAGGCGAGCACGATCGAGCCGAGGCTCTCGCGCAGGCTCCGCTGCCGCCGGGCTCGCGGCGCGGGGGCGGGAGCGTCGTCGGTCACGAGCCGCTCCCCTTCCACTCCTGCTCCTGCGCGTAGGCCATCGCGGCGCCGACGAGCACGATGGAGCCCGTGACGACGACCGCGCGGCGGCCGGACTCCCCCGCCCACTCGCGGGCCGACTCCAGCGCGTCGATCGCGTCGCTGTACACGATGGTCGCCTCGTCGCCGACCTCGTCGCGGACGATGTCGCCGAGCTCCTCCGCCTCGAGCGCGCGCTCGCTGGCGGGCTCGGTGACGAAGAACTGGGTGGCGACGGGCGCGAGTGCGCGCACGACGCCCCGGGCGTCCTTGTCGGCGAGGCTGCCGATCACGAAGGTCAGCTCGTCGAAGTCGAAGTACCGACGCAGTGCCTCCGCGAGCGTTGCGGCGCCCGCGGGGTTGTGCGCCGCATCCACGAGGATGGTCGGCTCGATGCCGATGAGCTGCAGCCGGCCGGGCGAGGTCGCGGTGGCGAACCCCTCCTCGACCAGGTCGGCGTTGAGCGGCTGGCTGCCCCGGCCGAGGAACGTCTCGACGGCGGCGACCGCGACGGCGGCGTTCTGCGCCTGGTGGTCGCCGTACAGCGGCAGGAAGACATCCTCGTAGGTGGCCGCCCGACCGCGGACCGTCACCAGCTGGCCGCCGACCGCGACCTTCGTCGATGCGACGTCGAAGTCCCGCGGCTGCACGGCGAGGGCCGACTCGGTCAGAGCGGCGGCCTCGCGCAGCACGGCCAGCGCCTCCGGCGTCTGCGCCGAGGTCACGACGTCCGCCGACGGCTTGATGATGCCGGACTTCGTCCGCGCGATCTCCTCGACGGTGTCGCCGAGCGCCTTGGTGTGGTCGAGCGAGATCGGGGTGAACACGGCGACCTGCCCGTCGCCGACGTTCGTCGAGTCCCACTCGCCACCCATGCCGACCTCGATCACGGCGACGTCGACCGGGGCGTCGGCGAACACCGCGTAGGCGAGCGCCGTGAGCGCTTCGAAGAAGGTCAGGGGCGCCTTGCCCTGCTCCTCGAGCTCTGCGTCCACGATCTCCAGGTACGGGCGCACGTCCTCCCAGTTGCGGACGAGGTCCTCGTCCGAGATCGGGAGGCCGTCGACCACGATGCGCTCGTTGAACGTCACGAGGTGCGGGCTGGTCAGGAGCCCGGTGCGCAGGCCGTAGGCGCGCAGGATGCTCTCGGCGATCCGGCTCGTAGACGTCTTCCCGTTGGTGCCCGTGATGTGCACGATCGGGTAGGCGCGCTGCGGGTCGCCGAGCAGTTCGACCGCGCGCCGGGTGGCGTCGAGCCGGCGCTCGGGCGCACCCTCGCCCACGCGGGCCAGCAGGGCCTGGTAGACCGCGTCGGCCTGGTCGCGCCAGTCGTCCTCGGCCGCTTCGTTCCCGTTCTGCGCGTCGCTCACGACTCCTCCAGCTTCGTCACTCCGACCGTGAAGCCGCCCGCGTTCGCGAACTGCCCGGCCGTGAAGGTCTTCTCGAACACCGATCCCGCCGCGCCGACGACCAGCTCGAGGGCGAGCGTCTCGGTCGCGATGTCGACGTCGGCGGCGAGGTCGAGCGCGCGGGCGTCGTCCTCGTGCTCGAACGTCAGGGCGAGCCGGATGCGGTCGCTCACGTCGAGCCCGGCGGCCTTGCGGGTGTCCTGCACCGCGCGGATGACGTCGCGGGCGAGGCCCTCGGCCTCCAGCTCCGGGGTGGTGCGCGTGTCGAGCAGGACGAACCCGCCGCCCGCGAGGAGCGCGAGAGCGCTCGTCGCGTCGCCGTCCGTCTGGGCCGTCTCGAGCACCAGCTCGAACTCGCCCTCGACCAGCTCGATCCCGCCGACGGTCACGACGCCGTCGCGCTCGCTCCAGTCCCCCGCGCGGGCCGCGCCGATGACCTGCTGCACCTGCTTGCCGAGCCGCGGTCCGGCCGCGCGGGCGTTGACCGTGAGCTTGCTGGTGATCCCGTACGCGGCCGCGCTGTCCTCGCGCAGCTCGACGAACTCCACCGCCTTCACGTTGAGCTCGTCGCGCAGGATCGCCTCGAACGGCCGCAGGGCGTCCGCCCCCTCGGCGACCACGGTCAGCGACGCGAGCGGCAGGCGGACGCGGAGGCCCGCCTGCTTGCGCAGCGACAGCGTGGTGGAGCTGATGGCGCGGATGCGGTCCATCGCGTCCACGAGCGCGTCGTCGGCCGGGAACTCGGCCGCCTCGGGCCAGTCGGTCAGGTGGACGCTGCGACCGCCCGTCAGCCCCTTCCAGATCTGCTCGGTGACGAGCGGCAGCAGCGGCGCGGCGACGCGGGTGAGCGTCTCCAGAACCGTGTAGAGGGTGTCGAACGCCTCGGAGCCGGTGCCGTCCTCGGCGACGCCGGTCCAGAAGCGGTCGCGCGAGCGGCGGACGTACCAGTTGGTCAGCACGTCGGCGAAGTCGCGCAGCTTGGCCGCGGCGAGGGTCGAGTCGAGGCCCTCCAGGTCGGCCGTGACGGCCTCCACCAGGTCGCGGGTCTTGGCCAGGAGGTACCGGTCCAGCACGTCCGTGGACGCGACCGACCGCTTCGCCTCGTAGCCGGTGGCGTTGGCGTAGAGCGAGAAGAAGTACCACGTGCTCCAGAGCGGGAGCAGCACCTGGCGGACGCCCTCGCGGATGCCCTCCTCGGTGACGACCAGGTTGCCGCCGCGCAGCACCGGGCTCGACATCAGGAACCAGCGCATCGCGTCGGAGCCGTCGCGGTCGAAGACCTCGTTGACGTCCGGGTAGTTGCGCAGCGACTTCGACATCTTCTGCCCGTCGCTGCCCAGCACGATGCCGTGGCTGATGACGTTCGAGAACGCCTGCCGGTCGAACAGCGCGGTCGACAGGGTGTGCAGCAGGTAGAACCAGCCGCGCGTCTGGCCGATGTACTCCACGATGAAGTCCGCCGGGCTGTGCGTCTCGAACCAGTCGCGGTTCTCGAACGGGTAGTGCACCTGGGCGAACGGCATGGACCCGGAGTCGAACCAGACGTCGAGCACGTCCGGGATGCGGCGCATCGTCGAGCGGCCGGTGGGGTCGTCGGGGTTCGGCCGGGTGAGGTCGTCGATGAACGGGCGGTGGAGGTCGGGCTCGCCCGCCGCGTTCAGCGGCAGCCGGCCGAAGTCGCGCTCGAGCTCCTCCAGCGAGCCGTACACATCGGTCCGCGGGTACGCCGGGTCGTCGCTCTTCCATACCGGGATGGGCGAGCCGAAGTAGCGGTTGCGCGAGATCGACCAGTCGCGGGCGCCCGCGCCCCCCATGCCGAACTGGCCGTCCTTGACGTT
>JAEWDJ010000468.1 GCA_023390155.1 Actinomycetes bacterium
CCGCTGCACCGCGCTCGGCGGGACCGGGTGCCTGGTCGGGATGGGCGAGCCGGAGGTCCACGTCGACGCTTTCCAGATCAGCACGGCGGAGCGCGCCGTCGTCGGCAGCTTCACCTACAGCGCCCGCGACTTCGCGGACGCGGTGCAACTGGTCGCGGCGCACCCGGCGCGCGCGGCCTCCCTGATCAGCAGCGTGGTCGAGCCGGAGGACGCGGACGCCGCGTTCGCCGCCCTCGCCACGGGGGGAGACGCACCCGGCAAGGTGCTCGTGAGCTTCGTGCGCGAGCGCGCGCTGGAGCACGACGGAGAGAGGACGGGACGATGACGCTGGTGTTCATCGGCGACAGCATCACCGAGGACGGCCGCCGCCGCGACGACCCGCACGACCTCGGCGTCGGCTACGTCTCGCGGGTGGCCGCGCGCCGCCGCGCCGCCGGGCTCGACGAGCGGATCGTCAACAGCGGCGTCGGCGGCGACCGCGCCGTCGACCTCGTGGCGCGCTGGGAGCGGGACTGCCTCGCCCACGAGCCCGAGCTGGTCTCGATCCACGTGGGCATCAACGACACCTGGCGCCGGTACGACGGCGGGGAGGCGACCTCCACCGACGAGTTCGCGGAGCGCTACCGCGACCTGCTCGAGCGCACGGCGGCGACCGGCGCCCGTCTCGTGCTGATCGAGCCCTTCCTCCTCGCCCTCACGCCGGAGCAGGCCGGCTGGCGGGAGGACCTCGACCCGAAGATCGCGGTCGTCCGCGGCCTCGCCGGCGAGTTCGGCGCCACGCTCGTCGAGGCGGACGCGGCGTTCGCCGAGGAGGGCGAGCGGTCGGATCCGGCCGCGCTGCTGTTCGACGGCGTCCACCCCACCGACGCGGGCCGCGACCTCCTCGCGCGCGTCTGGACCGAGGCGGTGGCCGTCTGATGCGCGTCGCGAACCTCGACGGCCGGGCCGTGCTGCTCGGCGACACGCACGCCCTCGACATCGCCCACGCGAGCGACGGCCGCTTCCCGAGCGACCCGCAGCGGGTCTACGACGTCTGGAGCGAGCTCGGCGCCTGGGCGGAGGCGCTCGTCGTCGACGACCGGCCCGGCGCCGTCACCCTCGACCGCGCGCGACTGGGGCCGCCCGTCCCGCGCCCCGCCCAGATCCTGGCGGTCGGCCTCAACTACGCCGACCACGCGCGGGAGTCCGGCCTCGCCATCCCCGACGATCCGCTGGTGTTCACGAAGTTCGCCTCCAGCCTGGTCGGCCCCGAGGCGGTCGTGCGCCTGTCGGGTCCGCGGGTCGACTGGGAGGCGGAGCTCGTCGTCGTCATCGGCGCCGGCGGCCGCGACATCCCCGCCGAGCAGGCGTGGGAGCGGATCGCGGGCCTGACGATCGGGCAGGACATCAGCGACCGGGACGTGCAGTGGTGGGGATCGTCGTCGCAGTTCAGCCTGGGCAAGTCGTTCCAGGGCTACGCGCCGACCGGGCCGGCGGTGGTGAGCGTCGCGGAGATCGACGCCGCGCACCGGCGGGACGACCTGCGGGTCTCGTGCCGCAGCGTCGACGCCGACGGCCGGGAGCGCGTGCTGCAGGACGGCCGCACGAGCGACATGATCTTCACGATCCCGCGCATCGTCGAGCGCCTCTCCGCGATCGTGGAGCTGCTGCCCGGCGACCTCGTCTTCACCGGCACCCCGGCCGGCGTCGGCTCGGGGCGCACCCCGGAGGAGTTCCTCACCCCGGGGCTGTCGCTCACGACCGAGATCGAGGGCCTCGGCTCCATCCAGCAGAGGTTCGTCTGACGTGCTGCTCGGGGTCCAGTACTACCGGCCTCCGTCGCCGGACCCGGCGCGGTGGGAAGGTGACCTCGACGGCGTGGTGCGGGCGGGCTTCGACACCGTTCAGCTCTGGCTCATCTGGGGATGGGTGGAGGCGACCGAGGGCGTGTTCGACTGGTCCGACTACGACCGGTTGCTGGAGCTGGCGCACGCCCGCGGGCTCCGCGTGGTGATCAGCACGATCGCCGAGATGCAGCCGGCCTGGCTGCTCCGGCGCTTCCCCGACGCCGCCGCCGTCGACCACCTCGGTCGCGTCTCGCCCTCCACCACCCGGGTGGAGGCGCAGGCGGGCGTGACGCCCGGCGGCTCGTTCGACGACCCGCGGGTGCTGGAGGCGATGCGGGTCTTCCTCGACGCCGCGGCCCGCCACTTCGGCGGACACCCCGCCCTCCTCGCCTGGGACTGCTGGAACGAGAACCGCTGGGCGATGGAGGCCGCCGGCCACCTGGACTACAGCGCGGCGAGCATCGACGCCTTCCAGGACTGGCTGCGCGAGCGGCACGGCGACCTCGACGGCGTCGCCCGCGCGTGGCGCCGGCGGTTCGGCGACTGGGCGGACGTGCAGCCGGGTCGCACGCCCGGGCTGCCGTACACCGACCTCGTCGCGTTCCAGCGCTTCCTGACCGAGCGGGCCATGAGGCACCTGCGCTTCCGGCGGGACACCCTCCGCGCCGCCGACCCCGCGCACCCGATCCTCGCGCACTGCGGCGAACCGTCGGTCAACTCGGCAGGCAGCCTCTTCGAGCAGCCGCTCTCGCGCGGCAACGACTTCGCGCTCGCGGCCGAGCTGGACGGCTACGGCTGCTCCAGCTTCCCGCACCTCACGGGCATGTCGGCCCTCGAGCTGGGCATCCGGATCGAGGCGATGCGCAGCGCGGCCGGCGACCGGCCGTTCCTCCTGGCGGAATTGCAGGGCGGGGGCGGCCGGCTCGGCCACCACGTCCTCCCTCCCGTCACGCCCGACGAGCAGCAGCGCTGGATCTGGAACGGGATCGGCCGGGGCGCGAAGGGCGTGATCGTCTGGCAGTGGCGCGACGAGATCCTCGGGCGCGAGTCCGGGGGCTTCGGCTTCGCCGGCGACGACGGCCACGCGCCCGGCCGCTTCGCCGCGATGGCGCGGGCGGGCGAGCTGATGCGGGAGCACTCCGCGCTGCTCGACGCCTATCGCCCGGAGGCCGCCCGCATCGGCGTGCTGTTCCTCCCCGACACCTACTACCTGGAGTGGGCGCAGGACGGCAACGAGGGGCGGCAGGCGCAGGGGAGCCTGCTCGGCTGGCTGGCGATGCTCGAACAGCTGCAGCTGCCGTACGAGGTGCTCGACCCCGACCACCTGGACCGCCTCGACGACCTCCGGCTGCTGGTGCTGCCGTGGCCGCTCGCCGTGCCCGCCCACGCCCTGGCCGCGGTGCGCGCGTGGGTGGAGCGAGGAGGCCGGCTCGTGACGGAGGCGGATCTGCAGGCGTTCGACGACGAGGCGTTCTACCGCGAGCCGGGGGAGCGCACCGCGGCCGCGGCACTCGGGATCCGCTCCCTCGGCCGGCGCGCGCTCCCCGCCACGGGGACGCTGGAGGTCGACCTCGACGGCCGGACGTTCGCCCTCCCGGCGGCCGGCTGGATCGAGGAGTACGACCC
>JAEWDJ010000470.1 GCA_023390155.1 Actinomycetes bacterium
CCGCGACCGCGAACGAGACGGCCGCGGCCACGTCCTGGGTGCCGCTGCGCACCTGCCGCTGCTGGCCGCCGCCGTGCAGGAGCGGGACGACCGCCGAGCCGCGGCCCAGGACGAGCGCGCCGATGCCGACCGGCCCGCCGATCTTGTGCGCGGACACGCTGAGGGCGTCGACGCCGAGCGTGGCGAAGTGGAGCGGGAGGTGACCGTAGGCGGCGACGGCGTCCATGTGCACCGGCACGCCCTCCTCCCGCGCCGCCGCAGCGAGCTCGGCGACCGGCTGGACGGTGCCGACCTCGTTGTTGACGGCGAGGAACGTCAGGAGCGCCGTCTCGTCCGGCGCCGCGGGCGGGGTCGGGACGATGCGCCCGACCGCGTCCAGCTCCAGCCACTCCGGGCGGGCCCCCTCCGCCCGCTCGAGCCACTCCACCGTGTCCGCCGTCGCGTGGTGCTCGCCGCCCGGCAGGAGGATGCGCGGCCGCGCCGCGTCCGCGTTGCGCGCCCAGTAGAGCCCCTTGATCGCGAGGTTGATCGCCTCGGTGCCGCCCGAGGTGAACACGACCTCGACCGGGTCGCAGCCAAGGGTCGCCGCGACGGTCTCGCGCGCCTCCTCCAGCATGCGCTTGGCCTGCTGCCCCTGGCTGTGGATGCTGGAGGGGTTGCCGACGACGCCCATCGCCTCGGCGTAGGCGGCGATCGCCTCCGGGCGCATCGGCGTGGTGGCGGCGTGGTCGAGATAGACCGGCACCGGGGCCCTCCTCGTTCGCGGGGTGCGGCGCTGGAGCGGACGCTCCGACGCCACTCACTACTGTAGATCGCATGACCTCCGCCGATCCTCTGCGCAATCTGGGCGTCCGCGTCGGGCCGAACGGCGGCGAGCTGCGTGTCTTCTCCGCGAACGCCGATGCGATGGAGCTCTGCCTCTTCGACGACCGCGACCCCAACTGGCTGGTGAAGACCCGGCCGATGACGCGGGACGCGAACGGCGTCTGGTCGGTGCGCTCGCGCTCCCTGACCGTCGGGAGCCGCTACGCCGTCCGCGTGTCCGGCCCCGCCTCGCCGCAGAACGTCTTCAACCCGGAGACGCTGCTCCTCGACCCGTACGCCCGCAGCCTGGTCCGCGTCGGGCCCGACCACTGGCGCGGCGTGGTGGTGGACGACGGCTTCGACTGGGGCGAGGCGCGGAAGCCCGCCACTCCGCTCGACTACACGGTGATCTACGAGACCCACGTGCGCGGGTTCAGCAAGGTCAACCCCGCCGTGCCCGAGGAGCTGCGCGGGACGTACGCCGGGCTCGCGCACGAGTCGTCCATCGGCTACCTCCGCGACCTGGGCGTCACGGCTGTCGAGCTGCTCCCGGTGCACGCCTTCGTGTCGGAGCAGCGGCTCATCCAGCAGGGCCTGACGAACTACTGGGGCTACAACACCCTCAACTTCTTCTCTCCGCACGCGCCCTACGCCTCCCGGGCCGCTCAGGCGGCGGGACCCGCAGCCGTCCTCGCCGAGTTCAAGGGCATGGTGAAGCTCCTGCACCTGGCCGGCATCGAGGTCATCCTCGACGTGGTCTACAACCACACCGCCGAGGAGGGCATCGGCGGCCCGCGAACCAGCCTCCGCGGCATCGACAACGCCACCTACTACCGCCAGGACGAGCACGGCGTCTACATCGACGTGACCGGCTGCGGCAACACGGTCGACTTCGGCCATCCGGTCCCGCAGCGGCTGGTGCTCGACTCCCTCCGCTACTGGGCCGGGGAGCTGCAGATCGACGGATTCCGGTTCGACCTGGCTGCGACGCTCGGGCGCGGCGCCGACGCGGCGTACTCCCGCGAGCACCCGCTGCTGCAGGCCGCCGTCTCCGACCCCGCACTGCAGGGTGTGAAGATGATCGCCGAGCCCTGGGACGTCGGCCTCGGCGGCTGGCAGACGGGCAACTTCGCGGACGGCTGGTCCGAGTGGAACGACCGCTACCGCGACCGGGTCCGCAACTTCTGGCTCGCCGACATCGCGGAGGCCCGGCGCAACGGTCAGGCGCCGGTGGGCATCGGCGGCTTCGCCACCCGACTCGCGGGATCGTCGAACACGTTCTCGCCCGAGCGGGGGCCTCTGGCCTCGGTGAACTTCGTCACCGCCCACGACGGCTTCACCATGGCGGATCTCACGGCCTACGATGTCAAGCACAACCTCGGCAACGGCGAGGACAACCGCGACGGCACCGACAACAACCGCTCCTTCAACCACGGCGTGGAGGGGCCGACGGTCGACGAGCAGGTGCTCCTCGACCGGCACAAGGCGATGCGCAACCTCATGGGAACGCTCCTGCTGTCCGCGGGGGTGCCGATGATCACGGCAGGCGACGAGTACGGCCGCACGCAGCGCGGAAACAACAACGCCTACTGCCACGACAGCGAGCTCACCTGGCTCAGCTGGCTGCGCACCCGCGAACAGCGGGAGTTCCAGGACACCACCAAGCGCCTCCTGGAGCTGCGGCGCACCAACCCCGCCCTCCGGCCGAGCCGGTACGCCGTCTACGGGGAGACGACGCCGAACGCCAGTCACATGGACTGGTACGACGCCACCGGCGCACGGATGGACGACGAGGACTGGAACTCGCCGGAGAACCGCACCCTGCAGTACCTCGTGGCGTCGACGCCCGACAAGGAGGAGTTCAACCGCGTGCTCCTCATCGTGCACGGCGTCGAGGACGACGTGGAGGTGTCCCTCCCGGTCGCGCCCGGCGTCGAGTCGTACCAGCTGCTCTGGGACAGCGCGACGGAGGTGCCCATCGCCGAGGACCCCGCCCTCCTGGAGCCCGGGGCGAAGCGCCTCGTCGGCGGCACCTCCATGCAGCTGTTCCGCGCCAACGGTCCCCGCGTCGACGGGCCGGCGGACTGATGGCGAAGCAGAAGGCGTCGGCCGGGACGCCGGCGACGGTGGCGCTCACGGCCGCGGGCCTCGCGTTCGAGCTGCACCCCTACGAGCACGATCCGGCCGCCGCCTCCTACGGCCTCGAAGCGGCCGAGGCGCTCGGCGTCGAGCCGGACCGCGTGTTCAAGACGCTGCTCGCCGACACCGAGCTCGGCCTCGTTGTCGGCGTGGTCCCGGTGACCGGCCTGCTCGACCTGAAGGCCCTCGCCGCGGCGGTCGGCGCCAAGCGGGCGACGATGGCCGACCCCGCCGTGGCCGAGCGCCGGACCGGCTACGTCGTCGGCGGCATCAGCCCCGTCGGCCAGAAGACTCGGCACCCCACGGTCGTCGACGAGACCGCCCAGCTCTTCGACACCGTCTTCGTCTCCGGCGGCCGCCGCGGCCTCGACATCGAGCTCGCCCCCGCGGACCTCCTGACCGCGACCGGGGGGACGTACGCGGCGATCGCGAAGGCCGGGTCGTGAGCGGATCAGAGG
>JAEWDJ010000155.1 GCA_023390155.1 Actinomycetes bacterium
TCCCCGGCTCGACCCGGAGCCGCATCCCGCCGAACTCCACCCAGCCCAGCAGCGGCTCCAGCGGCTGCCCCGCCACCCGGCGGGCGACCAGCCGTTCGAGCTCGTCCGCCGAGCCGGCCGCCGCCTCCGCGAGGAGGGCGGCCTCCTCCTCCGCGAACACGCAGCCGGCCGCGCGCAGACGTGCGACGAGGGCGGCATCGGGAGCGGGCGCGGTCACGCCGTCATGCTAGCCGCGCCCCGTTCAGTACGGCGTCTCGCTGAGCAGGCGCGCGAGGTGCGCCGCGTTCTTGGCGACGCTGGCGTTCGTCGAGGCGACGGCCTCCGGTGTCTCGTCCATGTCCTTGTAGTCGACCGTCTGCATCGCCTCCCCGTTCCAATAGGTGGCGCCCTGCGACGGGATGCTGAAGCCGACGTCGTTGAGGCCCTGGAACAGGTCAGCGATGATGCCGTGCGCGCCGTCCTCGTTGCCGACGACGCCCACGATCGCCACCTTGCCCTCGACGTACGGGCGCCCCTCCTCGTCCGTCTCGGAGAGCTCCGCGTCCAGGCGTTCGAGCACGCGCTGCGCGACGGAGGAGAGATGACCCATCCAGGTCGGCGTCACGAGCACGAGGATGTCGGAGGCCATGACCTGCTCGCGCAGCTGCGGCCACTGGTCGCCGTCGCCCTCGTCGAGCCCGACGCCGGGCCGGATGTCGTAGTCGACCACCCGCACCGCGGTGCCGGTCACGCCGTGGGTCGACAGCTGGTCGAGCAGCTGGGTCGCGAGGAGCTGGCTGCTCGACTCCGCCGGCGACGGCTTGAGCGTGCACACGAGGGCCAGCGCTGTCAGGGTTCGGTTGGAATCGGTCATACTGGTGACCGAACGCGCCGGACCCGCGGGACACAACCCGTTGACACGTCCCAGCCCCTGGACCGATCGTCCGGATTCGGAACTGCATCTGGCGAATCATCGAACCCCGCGTACTATCGGGCGGGACAGCCGGTCGGAAGCTTCGACTCCCGGGCGGGAACGAGCAAACCGACAGCGAGCGGGAGAGGGCATGCAGGTGTTCCACGTCTACATCGACGATCTCCGCTTCACCTTCGTGGACCGCGCGCCGGTCGACGAGCTCAAGGAGCGGGTCGTGCAGGCGAGCAGGAGCGACGGGGACTTCGTGGTCATCACGCAGTCGAGCCGTCCACCGAGCGAGGTGTTCGTCACCAGTCAGACCCGCGTGCGGATCGAGACGGCCACCATCCCCCGCGAGCCCGCCACCACCGGCGCCGCCGGGGAGGACGAGGACGACGCGTTCTGGTTCGACTTCGACTCCCTCTCCTGACGCCCCTCAACCCGGGCGCACCCCGGCTGTCAAGCGGTTCCTGACCGGCAGCCGGGAGCGGATGCTGCGATCATGACGTCGTCGCTCTGGCTCGAGACCGCCCCGCCGATCCCCACGGACCCGTTCGAGTGGGACGGCCGCTACGACACCGTGATCGTGGGCGCGGGGCTGACAGGCCTCGCGACCGCCGTCATGCTGGCGCGCGCCGGCAGCCGGGTCGCGGTCCTCGAAGCCCGGACCGTCGGCGCCGTGACGACCGGCAACACGACCGGCAAGGTCAGCCTCCTGCAGGGCACGACCCTCTCCGGCATCCGCCGGCACACCTCCGACCGGATGCTGTGCGCCTACGTCGACGGCAACACCGCCGGGCGTGGCTGGCTGCTCGACTTCCTCGACGAGCACGACGTCGCCTACGACGTGCGCGACGCCGTCACCTACGCGACGACCCTCGACGGGCTCGACAAGCTCGACGCCGAGCTCGCCGCGCTCCGCGTGGCCGGAGTGGATGCCGCGCACGAGGAGCGCACCTGCGAGCTGCCGTTCGCCGTGGAGGGCGCCCTCACCCTGGGCGCCCAGGCCCAGGTGCACCCGATGCTCGTGCTCGCCGCGCTCGCCGCCGAGCTGCGCCGCCTCGGCGGCCGCATCGTCGAGGGCGAGCGCGTGACCGGGGTGTCCGCCTCCGCGCCCGCCGTCGTGACGAGCACCTCCGGCCGCACGCAGGCCGACCAGGTGGTGCTCGGGACCGGGACGCCCATCCTGGACCGCGGCCTCTACTTCGCGAAGACGGCGGCCGAGCGCTCCTACATCGCCGCCTTCCGCGTGCCGGGGACGATCCCGCGCGGGATGTACCTCTCGGCCGACTCCCCCGTGCGCTCGCTGCGCCAGGCGGCCGACGACCAGGGCGAACTGCTGCTGGTCGGCGGCAACGGGCATCCGGTCGGCCGTGCGGACTCGCCCGCCGAGCGCCTGGCGGAGCTGACCGCCTGGGCCGAGCAGCGCTTCCCGGGCGCGCAGCGCACGCACTGGTGGGCGGCGCAGGACTACCGGTCGGCCAACCACGTGCCCTTCGTCGGCTGGCTGCCACGCGGGCGCGGGAGGCTGTTCCTCGCGACCGGATACGCCAAGTGGGGCATGACGAACGCGGTAGCGGCCGCGCTCAGCCTGACCGCCGACCTGGCCGGCGAGACGCTGGAGTGGGCCCGGCTGCTGCACCACCGCGTCACCCGCCCGGCCGACCTCGCCGAGGGTGCGGCCATCAACGCGTCGGCCGGCGCCTCGGCGCTCGCCGGATGGACGACGGCTGCGACCGGCC
>JAEWDJ010000498.1 GCA_023390155.1 Actinomycetes bacterium
CAGCTGGGGCGCACGCCCGGCCACCGGCCTCCCGCCTTCGTGACGCCGACGGCCCCCTTCGCGCTCTGGGCGGCCGCGTCGCCGGACCCGTCCGAGCTGTTCGGGCTCGACGTCACCGCGCCCATCCCGGACGCGGCCGGAGCGCTCGCCCGCCGGGACGACAGCTTCGCGCGTGTGCAGGAGCACTACTTCGCCCATCCCCCGCTCATCGAGCGCGGCTGGCGGCACCACCTGTTCGACACCCGCGCCCAGAGCTACCTCGACATGGTGAACAACGTCACCCAGATCGGGCACGGCCACCCGCGGCTGGTCGAGGCCGTGCGCGACCAGTGGGCGCGCCTGAACACCAACTCGCGCTTCCACTACGAGGAGCTCTCCCGCTACACCGAGCGTCTGGCCGAGCTCGCGCCGGAGGGTCTCGACACCGTCTTCCTCGTCAACTCCGGGAGTGAGGCGGTCGACCTCGCGCTGCGGCTCGCGCAGACGCACACCGGCCGCCGCACCATCCTCGCTGTGACGGAGGCCTACCACGGCTGGACCGTCGGCTCCGACGCGGTCTCCTCCTCGCTCGGCGACAACCCGCGGGCGCTGGAGACCCGCCCCGACTGGGTGAAGCTCGTCGCCGCCCCGAACTCGCTGCGCGGCCTCCACCGCGGCCCGGACTCGGCCGCCGCCTACCTCGCCGACCTCGACGCCGACCTCGCGGCGCTGGAGGCGGACGGCGTCGACATCGCGGGCTACATCGCCGAGCCCGTCTTCGGGAACGCCGGCGGCCTGATGCTGCCGGACGGCTATCTCGCGGGCGTCTACGAGCGCGTCCGCGCCCGCGGCGGCGTCTGCATCGCCGACGAGGTCCAGGTCGGCTTCGGACGCCTCGGCCACTACTTCTGGGGCTCCGAGCAGCAGGGCGTCGTCCCCGACATCATCACGATCGCCAAGGCGGTCGGCAACGGCCAGCCGCTCGGCGCCGTGCTCACCACCCGCGAGATCGCCGAGTCGTTCGCCGCCGAGGGCTCCTTCTTCTCCTCCGCGGGCGGCAGCCCGGTCAGCTCGGTGGTCGGGCTGACCGTGCTCGACGTCATGCGCGACGAGCGCCTGCAGGAGAACGCCGTCGCCGTCGGCGACCACCTCGCCGACCGGCTGCGCGAGCTCGGCGAGCGGCACCCGATCGTCGGCGCCGTGCACGGGATGGGCCTCTACCTGGGCGTCGAGCTCGTCCTCGACCGCGCCGAGATGACGCCCGCGTCGGCCGAGGCCACCCTGATCTGCGACCGGATGCTCGCCGAGGGCGCGATCGTGCAGCCCACCGGCGACTTCAAGAACGTCCTCAAGATCAAGCCGCCTCTGTGCATCACGCGGGAGAGCGCCGACCGGTTCGCGGACGCGCTCGACCTCGTGCTGTCGACCCTGTAGGGCGCAGCACGGCCGCCGCGCGCGTCGCGATGGCGTCGGCGACCGCCGCGAGGGTCTCCGACCGCATCGACCACTGGTGCCAGTGGAGCGGAACGGCCTCCGCACCGTCGTCGTCGAGCGCCACGAGCCGGCCGCCGGCGAGCGCCTCGCCGAGCTGCAGATCGGGGAGCATCGCCCAGCCGAGGCCGAGCTCCGTCGCGCGCACGAACTCGGTGGAGGCCGGGATGTACTGGCGCGGCGGTCGCACTCCCGGCGCGAAGCGGTCCAGGTAGCGGTCCTGCAGGGCGTCCTTGCGGTCGTAGACCAGCATCGGCGCGACGGCGGCCGCCTCGGGGCTCCAGCCCTCGCGCGCCCACCGCTCCAAGAAGGCCGGGCTCGCTGCGGGTCGGTAGACCATCTCCCCCAGCGGCGTCACCGTGCAGCCCTGCACCGGTTCGGCGTCGGAGCCGATCGCGGCCATGGCCGTCCCGTCCCGCAGCCGGTCGAGCGTGTGCTCCTGGTCGTCGAGCGTCACGTCGAACACCAGGTGCGGGAGGCTCGCGAGCGCCGGGAGCACCCAGGTCGCGAGCGAGTCGGCATTGACCACGAGCGGAATGCTGGTGAGCTCTCCGCCCACCGCGTCCAGCTCGGCGGCGGCCTCCGCCTCCAGCAGCGCGACCTGGCGGGCCAGGCGGAGCAGCACCCGGCCCGCCGCGGTGGGCTCGATCGGCTTGCTGCGGCGCACCAGCACACGCCCGGCCTGCTCCTCCAGCGCCTTCACCCGCTGACTGACGGCGGACGGCGTGATGTGCAGAGCGAGGGCGGCGCGCTCGAACGTCCCGTGATCCACCACGGCGGCGAGGGTCCTGAGCTGCTCGGCGTTCGCGTCCATCATCAGCGATGCTAATGCGTGGTAAGAAAAGCAAGCTGTACTGAACACGCCGCGCCCCGTATCGTCGTCCCGTGCTCCCGATCTTCCTGACTGGCCTCGGCTCCGGTGCCTCCCTCATCGTCGCCATCGGCGCCCAGAACGCGTTCGTCCTCCGCCAGGGCCTGCGCCGCGAGCACGTGCTCCCCGTCGTCGTCCTCTGCGTGCTCAGCGACGCCCTCCTGATCGCCGCCGGGGTCGCGGGCATCGGGGCGATCGTGAAGGCCGCACCCCTCGCGCTCGAGATCGTGCGCTGGGTCGGCTTCGCCTTCCTCCTCGGCTACGCGCTCGTCGCCGCGCGGCGGGCCCTCACCCCCTCCACACTGACCGCCGCCTCCGGCGTCGCGCCCTCCCTCGCCGCCACCCTCGCGATGTGCCTCGCCATCACCTGGCTCAACCCGCACGTCTACCTCGACACCGTGCTCCTCCTCGGCTCCCTCTCCGCCGACCACGGCGACCCCGGCAGGTGGGTCTTCGGCGCCGGCGCGGCGACCGCCAGCCTCCTCTGGTTCAGCGCCCTTGGCTTCGGCGCGCGCCTCGCCGCCCCGCTCTTCGCCCGCCCGATCGCGTGGCGCATCCTGGACGCCGGCGTCGCCGTGCTGATGGTGGTGCTGGCGGTGCTGCTGGTGGTGTGAGGAGGTTGCCGTGGACGCGGGGCCCACCGGGGGGCTGGGGCCCCCCCGGGGCCGCATCAGCCG
>JAEWDJ010000082.1 GCA_023390155.1 Actinomycetes bacterium
TCGAGATCTGCGGGATGACGCCGGAGGCCGCGGTGTTCCGACGGAAGATCTCGCCGTACTTGCCGAGCGCGACCACGCCCTCCTGGATGCGCGCGCCGCCCGAGTCGAGGATGCCGATCATCGGCACGCCGGTCTTGAGCGCGTGGTCCATGACCTTGATGATCTTCTCGCCGGCGACCTCGCCGCGCGAGCCGCCGAAGATCGTGAAGTCCTGGCTGAAGACCGCGACGTTGCGGCCGTGGATGGTGCCGACGCCGGTGACGACCGCGTCGCCGTACGGCCGCTTGGCCTCCATGCCGAACGCGTGCGTACGGTGGCGGACGAACTCGTCGAACTCGACGAAGGAGCCCTGGTCGAGCAGGAGGTCGATGCGCTCGCGAGCGGTGAGCTTGCCCTTGGCGTGCTGCTTCTCGATCGCGGCCTGTCCGCTGGCGGTCACGGCCTCGTGGAACCGCTCCTTCAGGTCCGCGAGCTTGCCTGCGGTGGTGGAGAGATCGGGGGTCTGACGTGCTTCGGTGTCGGTCACGCCGTTCACTCTACCTGCCAGTGCAGAGGCGATGTCGTTGAGGAGATCCTACAAATCCGGGGCCCGACGCTGGCAGACTGGGCCAATGCAGCAGAGCGATCCCGCGGACTTCCGCCGCAGCCGAGCCGTCGTCCCCGCCCTGGAGGTCCTGGCCGAGGCCGGGTCGACGAACGACGTGCTGAGCGCCCGTGCCGCCGACCTCCCCGACCTGGCCGTGATCGTGACGGCGAACCAGACCGGCGGGCGGGGGAGGCTCGGTCGCGTCTGGGTCGCGCCTCCCGGGCGCACCCTGGCGATCTCGGTCCTGCTGAAGCCGGAGGGGCTGCGCCCCGAGGCGTTCGGCTGGTTCCCGCTGCTCGCCGGGCTGGCGATGTCCCGCGCCCTCGGGCCGCTCGTGCCGGGCACGGTCGCGGTGAAGTGGCCGAACGACGTGCTGATCGACGGGGCGAAGGTGAGCGGCACCCTGTCGGAGCTGCTGCCCGACCTCTCCGGGCTCGTGATCGGCGTCGGCGTCAACCTGTCGCAGCAGCGGGAGGAGCTGCCGACCGAGACCTCCACCTCGCTCGTCGTCGCCGGGGCGGACGCACCGGACCCGGACGCCGTGCTCTCGGCCTACCTCATCCAGCTGACCACGCTCTATCGCGAGTACGTCGCCGCCGGAGGCGACCCGGCCCGCAGCGCCCTCCACGACGCGGTCGAGGAGGCCTGCCACACGATCGGCCGATCGGTGCGGGTCGAGCTCCCCGGCGGCGACTCGCTGCTCGGCACCGCCGTCGGCCTCGACCTCGACGGTCGCCTGATCGTGGAGTCGGATGCGGGGCGCACGGCTGTCGCAGCCGGCGACGTGACCCACCTGCGGTATTAATGGGAAGCATGAGCAACGCGACGGACGGGGTGCCCGGACAGCCCCCGGAGCGGGTCGTGGCGCGTCTGCGCCGCAACGCGCGCGTGCTGTTCTGGCCGAGCCTCGCCCTGATCGCCGCGAGCGGCGCCGTCGGGTACTTCGCGGGGCGCCTCGACGAGGTGTGGGAGATCGTCCTGCTGTGGTCCGCCGCCGCGGCCGTCCTGCTCCTGCTCTTCCTCCTGCCTCTCGCGGCCTGGCTGAGCCGGCGCTACACGATCACCACCCGCCGCATCATCATCCGGCACGGCTTCTTCGTGCGGGTGCGGCAGGAGCTCCTGCACAGCCGGGGCTACGACGTGAGCGTCAAGCGCAACTGGCTGCAGAGCGCGTTCCGGTCGGGGGACGTGCGCATCAACGCCGGACTCGACCATCCCGTCGTGCTGAAGGACGTGCCCAAGGCCGACCAGGTGCAGCGAGCCCTCGGCGAGCTGATGGAGCACGCCCAGAC
The DNA here is from genome assembly GCA_023390155.1 of Actinomycetes bacterium. Lineage (GTDB taxonomy): Bacteria > Actinomycetota > Actinomycetes > Actinomycetales > Microbacteriaceae > Leifsonia. The sequence continues at coordinate 1,879 of JAEWDJ010000082.1, forward strand.
GGTCGTGGGCCTGCGCCGTCAGCAGTCGGAGTCAGTCTCCGACGAGACCACGGTCTGGGGAGCCCGCTAGCGTCGAGCCGGTGCGCACCGGAGGCTCGGCTGTCGCCGGACGCGCAGCCCGCGTCGCGCGTCGGACGGCCTGTCGCTCGGCGCGGTCGGGCGAGAACACCCACCAGCGGTAGAACGCGAACCGGAACACCATCCCGAGCGCGAGGCCGACGACGTTGTTCGCGATGTTGTCCGCCAGGAGCGACGTGTAGCCGAGCAGGTAGTGCGAGACCCACACGCAGAGCAGCGGGATGGCCATCCCGGCCAGGCTGACGACGAGGAACTCGGCGCCCTCCCTGGCGGTGTTCTCCTGCCGGTTCTGCGAGAACGCCCAGTAGCGGTTGCCCACCCAGTTGGTGCCGATGGCGACGAGGGTGGCGATCGCCGTGGCGATCAGTGTCTTGTGCGGCACCCCCGAGAGCACGGTCAGCATCAGGGCGTTGAACACCGCGAGGTTCACGACGAACCCGACCGCTCCCACCGCGCCGAACTTGATCAGCTGGGGGAGGAGCCGCGCCTTGCGCGCGGGAGGTTTCTCGATCGTCATGCTCCGGCCGTCTGGATGCGGGAAGATAGGGAGTGCGATCGCCACAATACGCGAGCCCGGTTTCCTGTTGCTGGGAGTTGACACGGCGTCCATGAAGAGTCGAGGAGAGAGCGTTCGATGGTCAGGAACACAGTCGGAGTGATCGGCGGCGGCCAGCTGGCCCGGATGATGATCCCCCCGGCGGTGGAGCTGGGCATCGACATCCGCGTGCTCGAGGAGGCCGCGGGGATGAGCGCAGAGATCGCCGCGACCGGCGTCGGCGACTACCGCGACCTCGACACCGTCCTCGCCTTCGCCGAGACCGTCGACGTCGTCACCTTCGACCACGAGCACGTGCCGCCGGCGATCCTCCGGGAGCTGGTGGAGCGCGGGATCCCCGTGCACCCGGGCCCGGACGCGCTGCTCTACGCGCAGGACAAGATCGAGATGCGGGCCAAGCTCACCGAGCTCGGCCTCCCCGTCCCCGACTGGGCGGCGGTGGAGTCGGCCGACGAGCTGGCGGCGTTCCTCGCCGACCACGGTGGCCGGGCCGTCGTCAAGACCGCGCGCGGCGGCTACGACGGCAAGGGTGTCCGCGTCGTCTCCGAGCCCGCCGAGGTCGACGACTGGTTCCTGGCGCTCGCCGAGGACGGCCGCGGCGGCGCCCTGCTCGTCGAGGAGCTGGTCTCGTTCCGCCGCGAGCTCGCCCAGCTGATCGCTCGCCGGCCGTCCGGCGAGTCGGTCGTGTGGCCCGTGGTCGAGACGGTGCAGCGCGACGGCGTGTGCGCCGAGGTCATCGCACCCGCACCGGGAGCCACCGGGCGCGTGGCCGAGGCGGCCGCGGACATCGCCACCCGCATCGCCGACGGGCTCGGCGTCACCGGCGTGCTCGCGGTCGAGCTGTTCGAGACGACCGACGGCCGCATCCTGGTCAACGAGCTCGCGATGCGTCCGCACAACAGCGGCCACTGGTCCATCGAGGGCGCCGTGACGAGCCAGTTCGAGCAGCACCTGCGCGCGGTGCTCGACCTGCCCCTCGGCGAGGCGCGTGCACGCGACGAGTGGTCCGTGATGGTCAACATCCTGGGCGGACCGGCGGAGGGCACACTGCAGGACCGCTACCCGGCCGCGCTCGCCGCGCATCCCGAGGCCAAGTTCCACGGCTACGGCAAGGAGCCGCGTCCCGGTCGCAAGGTCGGCCACGTGACCGTCGGCGGCGACGACCTCGACGACGTGGTGTACCGCGCCCGCGCGGCCGCCGCCTTCTTCGAGGGCTGACGCCGCGCGGGCCGGACCCGCGTGCCGTAACCCGGACGCGGGGGAGCGCGCCCCTACGATGGTGGGCATGCCCGACAAGTCCCCCGCCCTCGTGTCCGTCGTGATGGGTTCCGACTCCGACTGGTCCGTGATGCAGGAGGCCTCGACGCTGCTCACCGAGTTCGGCGTCGCCCACGAGGTCGAGGTCGTCTCGGCGCACCGCACGCCCGTGAAGATGATCGACTTCGGCAAGGCCGCCGCCGCACGCGGGATCCGCGTCATCATCGCCGGCGCCGGCGGAGCCGCCCACCTCCCCGGCATGCTCGCCGCCGTGACCACGCTGCCGGTCGTCGGTGTTCCCGTTCCGCTCGCCCGCCTCGACGGTATGGACTCGCTCCTCTCGATCGTGCAGATGCCCGCCGGCGTCCCGGTCGCGACCGTCTCCATCGGCGGCGCGCGCAACGCCGGCCTGCTCGCGGTCAAGATCCTGGCGACCTCCGACCCGGAGCTCGCGTCCGCCCTCGAGCGCTTCGCCGCCGACCTGGAGGCCACCGTCGAGCAGAAGAACGCGGCCCTCCAAGCGAAGCTATGAACCCGACGAGCCCGCTGCGTCACCCCGACGCGTCGTCCGCTCCCGTCATGACCCGGCGGGGCTGGTGGCTCGTCCTGCTGAACGTGCTGCTCCCCGGCTCGGCCCAGGTCGTCGCGGGCGACAGGAGGCTGGGACGCGTGGGCCTGATCGCCACCGGCGTGCTGTGGCTGCTGGGCATCGTCGCCCTCGCGACCTACCTCGTCGCGCCGACGACGGTGTACACGTTCGCCACGCAGGCGGGCAGCCTCACCGCGCTGCAGATCCTGCTCATCGCCTATGCCGTGCTCTGGGTCGTGCTCACGCTCGACACGCTGCGCCTCGTGCGGCTCGTCAAGACGCGCCGCAACGCGCGCGGCTGGATCGCCGCCTTCGCCGTCCTGGTCCTGGTCGGGCTGACGGGGACGGCCGGCTACGCCTCCGTCGTCGCCGGCTCGGCGCGTGGCGCGCTGGGCGACATCTTCTCGGCCGGCCCTTCCGAGCCGCCCGTGGACGGCCGCTACAACATCATGCTCCTCGGCGGCGACGCCGGCCCCGACCGCGACGGCCTGCGCCCCGACAGCATGTCGGTCGTCAGCATCGACGCGACCACCGGCAAAGCGGTCACCATCGGCCTCCCGCGCGACCTGGACCCGGTCCCGTTCCCGGAATCGTCGCCACTGCACGCCCTGTACCCCGACGGCTACGGCTACGGGGACCGCTGCGACGTGGACGTCTGCCAGCTCAACTCCATCTACACCGAGGTCGAGACCTACAAGTCCGACCTCTACCCGAACGCCAAGAAGAACAAGAGCGAGCCGGGGATCGAGGCCATGCGCGACGCCCTGGAGGGCGCGACCGGGTTGACCATCCAGTACTACGTCCTGATCGACATGCAGGGCTTCGCCGACCTCATCGACGCGCTCGGCGGTGTCGACGTCACGGTCGCCGACCGCATCCCGATCGGCGGAGACGAGGACCTGAACGGGGTCGTCGAGTGGATCGAACCCGGGCAGCGCCACCTGGACGGCTACCACGCCCAGTGGTACGCCCGCGCCCGCCACGGCTCCAGCGACTACGACCGGATGGCGCGCCAGCGGCAGCTGCAGGACGCGATCCTCAAGCAGGTCAACCCGGTGAACGTCGTGAGCAAGTTCGAGGGCATCGCGAAGGCGGGCTCTCAGGTGATGAAGACCGACATCCCGCAGTCGATGCTCGGCTACTTCGTCGACCTCGGGATGAAGACCAGGAAGCTGCCCGTCGACCAGCTCGAGCTCGTGCCGCCGACCATCAACCCGACGGAGCCGGACTACGCACAGATCCACCAGTTGGTGCAGCAGGCGGTCACGCCGGCATCCCCGACACCCACGGCGAAATAGCCCCGCTGCGCCCCTCCACCGCACACAGCTGACCCCTGAACAGGTCACAGGAACCGCCCAGGGCAACCCCGTAGCGTCGCCGCCCTATGACGGGTACTGGTGGAAACGTGGCAGAGACGACGAATCGACGACCGGCGGGCGGCCGGCTGACAGGACTCGACGGCCTCCGCGGACTCGCAGCGGTGATCGTCGTGTTCCACCACGCCCTCTACACGAACCCCGATTTCCCCGGCGCGCCGGGCGGCGGCGACGCCCCCGTCGGCTCGCCGATGTGGTGGATCAGCTACACGCCGCTCAAGTTCCTGACGGCCGGCGTGGAGTCCGTGATCGTGTTCTTCGTGCTCTCCGGTCTCGTGGTCACCCTGCCGGTGGTGCGCCATCGCGGCTTCGACTGGGTCGCGTACTTCCCGCGTCGCGTGGTGCGGCTGATGGTGCCCGTGATCGCCTCGGTGCTCCTGGCTGCGGCCTGGGTCGCCGCCATCCCGCAGATCTCGACGCAGGCGAAGGGGACCTGGCTGAGCGACTCGTCGACGCCGAACTTCGGCTGGGAGTACATCGTCAAGGCGATCGACCTCCTCGGCGGCGACGGCCAGATCAACAACCCCTTGTGGTCGCTGCGCTGGGAGCTCGTGTTCTCGCTGGCGCTGCCCGTCTTCGCCATGGCGGCCATCGCGGTCCGCAAGTGGTGGATCGGCGGCCTGGCCCTGGCGTGCGCGCTCACCTGGCTGGGCGCCCGGGCCGGTTCGGGCGAGCTCGAGTACCTCCCGGCGTTCTTCGTCGGCGCCGTCATCGCGGTGCGTCTCGACGCCGTGCGCAACGTCGCCGACCGCATCAACGCGCGGTGGTTCCGCCACCCGCTCTGGGCCGGCTTGACCGTCGGCAGCGCCCTGCTGCTGATCGCGCCGTGGCTCTTCGGCCCGGGCATCGCCGACCTCCCGGAGCTGCACAACGCCCTCAAGGGCCTGGTGCCGCTGGCCGCCGCCGGCCTCGTCGTCGCGGTGCTCGGCTGGAAGCCGCTGCGGGCGATCTTCGAGTCCCGCCCCTTCCAGTTCGCCGGCACGATCTCGTTCAGCCTGTACCTGGTGCACGTGCCGATCCTGATCTTCAGCACCTACCTCTTCGCGGACGAGCCCTGGTACGTGGCGCTGCTGTTCGGCATCCCGCTCTCGGTCGCCGTCTCGGTCGGGTTCACCTGGCTCATCGAGAAGCGCAGCCACGGCTGGTCGAAGGCCGTCGGCGCCTGGGCGAGCGAGCGTTACCGGGCCTGGTTCGGGCGCGAGGAGTCGGAAGGGCAGGCGCAGTCCGCTGGCGGCGATGAGAACCGCGCGCGTGAGAACCGCGCCCGCGAGAACGCCCCTGAGGTCGCCGGCCGCCGCTAGAGGTCGGCGTGCAGCTGCCAGACGCGCTCGGCGGAGTCACGCCAGCTGAAGGCGCGCGCACGGTCGGAGGCGAGCACGCCGAGCCGCTCGCGGAGCGCGGCGTCGTCGAGCAGCCGGCCGATCGCCTGGGCCAGGCGCTCCGAGTAGGCCGCGTCGTCGTCGTCCGAGGGGGACGCCGGCCGTTCGACCGCGAGGCCCGCGCCTCCGGAGACCTCCATCAGCGCGGCGTCGTCCGAGTGGATGACCGGCAGGCCGAACTTGAAGGCCTCGACGATCGGCAACCCGAAGCCCTCGGCGAGGCTCGGGTACACGAAGAGAGTGGCGCGGTCGAGCACGACCGCCAGATCCGGATCGTCGAGGTGGCCGAGCGCGCGCACGCGGTCCTCGGGGAGGCCGGCGGCGGCCGCCACCCCGGTGGCCGAGCTCTCGCCGACGCGGTCCGGCCCGGCGATGAGCAGCGGAATCCCCTGCGCCTCCGGGCGGGCGACCGCGCGGATCAGGGGCGCGACGCCCTTCCGCGGCACGATGGAGCCCAGGGTCAGCGCGTACCGCTCGGGCAGGCCAAGGCGCGCCGCGCGCTCGTCGGCGTCGGCGGGCAGGCGCAGGGTCGTCGCCGGGGCGCCGCCGATGACGCGGATGCGGTCGCCGAAGTCCAGCTCTTCGCCGAGGCGCGCAGCGACGGCGTGCGTGGGGACCACGATCGCGTCGGCGTGCTTGCGCGCGCGCTTCGCCATGGCCTTCGTCCAGAGCGCGGTGCCCGCCCCGAGCGATTCGGGATGGGTCCACGCCAGGGTGTCGTGGATGGTCACGGCGATCTGGTCGCCCTCCTCGCGCCGCTTGCGCAGCGGGGCGAACAGGGAGGGCGCGTGCACCATCCCGCGGATCGGGCTCGGCGCGACGCCGCCCGGCAGGGCGACCGCGAGCTCGCGGTGCGCGAGGGGGAGCCGGACGATGTCGGCCACACCGGGCAGCCGCAGCCGGAGCTCCTCCAGCTGCTCGTCGGGGATGGCGGAGACGATGCCGACGACGTCGCAGCCGCGCGGGGCCGTCGCGATCAGCTGACGGGTGAGCTCCTCGGTGTAGCGGCGGGCGCCGCCGGGAGCGTCACCGATCAGCTCATCGATCACCACCCTGAGGGTCGTCATTCTGCTCCAGGACTCCGTGACGCGCAGCGTCGGCCAATGCTTCGTCCCATGCGCGCATGGGCTCGAGGCCGGCAGCGCGCCAGGCCCCGTGACCGAGCACCGAGAAAGCGGGTCGTGCGGCGGGACGCACGAAGGTCGAGCTGTCGGTCGGTGTGACCCTATCAGGGTTCAAACCGGCCTCGCTGAAGACCGCCTTCGCGAACTCGAACCAGGTCGCGCGGCCCGCGTTCGTGCCGTGGTACACGCCGGCGGGCGCGTCCGCGTCGAGGAGGGCGACGATCTGGCGGGCGAGGTCGCCCGTCCACGTCGGCTGGCCCACCTGGTCGGCGACGACGCTCACCGTCTCGTGGCCCGCGGCCAGCTTCACCATGGTCTTGGCGAAGTTGGCGCCCCCGGCCCCGTACAGCCAGGCCGTCCGCACGACATACGTCCCGGCGGGATGCGCTGCCAGGGCGAGCTCCTCGCCGGCGGCCTTGGTGCGGCCGTACGCGTTGATCGGGTCGCGTGGGGTGTCCTCCGCGTACGGCTCGGTCGCGTGCCCGTCGAAGACGTAGTCGGTGGAGACGGTGACGAACTTCGCGCCGTGCTCGGCGGCGGCGATCGCGAGATTCTCCGTGCCCGTGGCGTTGATGGCGTAGGCCGCGTCCTCGTGGGTCTCGGCGTCGTCCACCTTCGTGTACGCCGACGCGTTGAGGACCACGTCGTGACCGGCGACCGCGGCGCGCACGGCGTCGAGGTCGGTCACGTCGAGCTCGGCGCGGCCGAGCGCCGTCACGTCGCGGCCCTCGAGGGCGCGCTGCAGGTCCTGCCCGAGCATGCCGCGCGCGCCGGCGATGAGGTAGCGGGTCATCGCCGGCCTCAGTTGTCGAGCGCCGCGCGGGCCTTGAGCGGCTCCCACCAGGCGCGGTTGTCGCGGTACCACTGCACCACGTCGGCGAGCCCCTGCTCGAACGGCACCTGCGGCTCGTAGCCGAGCTCGCTGCGGATCTTCGAGATGTCGACGGAGTAGCGCAGGTCGTGGCCGAGGCGGTCGGCGACGCGGTCGACGTACGACCAGTCCTTGCCGGTCGCGTCGAGCAGCAGCTGAGTGAGCTCCTTGTTGGTGAGCTCGGTGCCGCCGCCGATGTTGTAGATCTCGCCGGCGCGGCCGTTCACGAGCACCATCGCGATGCCGCGGGTGTGATCGTCGACGTGCAGCCAGTCGCGGATGTTGTTGCCCTCGCCGTACAGCGGGACCTGCTTGTCGTCGATCAGGTTGGTGACGAACAGTGGGATGACCTTCTCGGGGAAGTGGTACGGCCCGTAGTTGTTGGAGCAGCGCGTGATCGACAGGTTCAGGCCGTGCGTGCGGAAGTAGCTGCGCGCGAGGAGGTCGCTGCCGGCCTTGGAGGCCGAGTACGGCGAGTTCGGCTCGAGCGGCCGGTCCTCCGCCCAGGAGCCCTCGGCGATGGAACCGTAGACCTCGTCCGTCGAGACGTGGACGAAGCGCTTCAGGTCGTTGCGCAGCGCCGCGTCCAGCAGCTGCTGCGTGCCGAGCACGTTCGTCTCGACGAAGATCGACGCGTCGCGTACCGAACGGTCGACGTGCGACTCGGCGGCGAAGTGGACGACGGCGTCCACCGTCGGGAAGAGCTCGTCGAGCAGGCCGCCGTCGCGGATGTCGCCCTTGATGAAGGTGTAGCGCGGCGAGTCCGCGACCGGGGCGAGGTTCGCGAGGTTGCCGGAGTAGGTCAGCGCGTCGAGCACGACGACCTCGGCGCCTTCGAGGCCCGGGTAGGCGTCCTGCAGGGTGCGGCGGACGAAGTTGGAGCCGATGAACCCGGCGCCGCCGGTGACGAGGATCTTCATGAGGGATTGGCCTGCCTTGATGAATGCGGGAAATGTCCGCGCCGAGTCTACCGGGTCGCCGTCTGGGAGACCCCGCAGGGCGCGAGTGCCGCACGCCGTCGCGTACGGAGAGGGACCGCCGAGGTGGCTTGTCCCGTTTGAGTTCGCGTTGCCGACCTGGGCGGCACAGTGGGCACGCTCAGCATCTGCCAGTAGACTCCCGGGGTGCAGATTCGCGAACTCAACATCCCGGACGCCTACGAGATCACCCCTCGCCAACACGCCGACGAGCGCGGGGTCTTCCTCGAGTGGTACCGGTTCGACCGACTCGAAGACGCCGTCGGGCACTCGCTGAACCTCCGCCAGGGGAACACCTCGGTATCGAAGCGGGGCTCCGTCCGAGGGATCCACTTCGCCGACATCCCGCCGAGCCAGGCCAAGTACGTCACGGCGACGCGTGGCGCCGTCCTCGACTTCGCGATCGACATCCGGGTCGGGTCGCCGACCTTCGGCCAGTGGGACACCGTCCTCCTCGACGACGTCGACCGCCGGGCGATCTACGTCGCGGAGGGCCTCGGGCACTGCTTCGTCGCGCTCACCGACGACGCGACGGTGAGCTACCTCGTCACCGACGTCTACAACCCCACGCGCGAGCACGGGATCAACCCGCTCGACGAGGCGATCGGCCTCCGCTTCCCCGACGAAGCAGGAGAGCTCCTCCTCTCGCCCAAGGACACCGAGGCCCCGTCGCTGGCGGAGGCCGAGGCCGCCGGTCTGCTCCCCACCTGGGAGCAGGCCCGCGAGTACTACGCGTCGCTCGACAACGGAGGCAACTGATGCGCGGAATTATCCTGGCCGGCGGTTCCGGCACCCGGCTCTGGCCGATCACCAAGGGCATCTCGAAGCAGCTGATGCCGATCTACGACAAGCCGATGATCTACTACCCTCTCTCGACCTTGATGATGGCGGGAATCAGCGAGATCCTCATCATCACGACCCCCGAGTACAACGACCAGTTCAAGGCGCTCCTCGGTGACGGCTCCGACCTCGGCATCCGGCTGGAGTACGCCGTCCAGCCGTCGCCGGACGGGCTGGCGCAGGCCTTCATCATCGGCGAGGAGTTCATCGGCGACCAGTCGGTGGCGCTCGTGCTCGGCGACAACATCTTCCACGGCGCCGGCCTCGGGTCGTCGTTGCGCAACCACAACGACATCGACGGCGCGCTCATCTTCGCGTATCACGTCAGCAACCCGAAGGCGTACGGCGTCGTCGAGTTCGATGACGATTTCAAGGCCCTCTCCATCGAAGAGAAGCCCGTCACCCCCAAGAGCAACTACGCGGTCCCCGGCCTCTATTTCTACGACAACAGCGTGGTCGAGATCGCCAAGACCATCACGCCGAGCGCTCGTGGCGAGCTCGAGATCTCCACGGTCAACGAGCGGTACCTCCAGGCCGGCAAGCTCCAGGTCCAGGTCCTCGATCGTGGTACCGCGTGGCTGGACACCGGAACTTTCGAGTCGATGATGCAGGCCTCCGAGTATGTGCGCGTCATCGAGGACAGGCAGGGTTTCAAGGTCGGCTGCATCGAGGAGATCGCCTGGCGCGCCGGGTGGATCGGCGATGAGCGCCTCGCCGAACTCGCCCAGCCTCTCGTCAAGAGCGGATACGGGACGTACCTGAACGGCCTGCTCGCCTCCTGACCCCGACCCGCGCCGGCGGTCGCCCTTTGCCCTCCGCAGGACGTCCGCCGGCGGTGCGTCGCTCGGGGCACCGCCGGTCAGCAGTCGCTAAGGTCGTTCCTGTGACCCCCCTCAGACCGCTCCGCCTGCTGCTCGCCGGAGCGACCGTGCTCCTCCTGAGTCTCTCCGCCGCGCTGGCGGGCGCACCGGCGAGCGTCGCCGCCGCTCCCGCCGCGGTGGTGAAGCCGCAGGCGGCGGGGGCGGTCAAGACCGCTGTCGCCTCGGGGTTCAACGCCGGCTACATCATCAGCGACTACAACTTCTACAACGGTCAGGCCCTTACCGCCGGTGCCGTGCAGTCGTTCCTCAACGCCCAGGTTCCGACGTGCCGGGCTGGGTACACCTGCCTGAAGGACTATCGGGAGACCACCCGCACACGCGCGGGAGACGCCATGTGCGCGCCGTACGCAGGCGCGGCCGGCGAGTCCGCCGCGACCATCATCTATCGCGTCGGAGTCGCCTGCGGGATCAGTCAGAAGGTCCTCCTCGTCCTGCTCCAGAAGGAGCAGAGCCTGGTGACCGACACCTGGCCGGAGACGAGCCAGTACCTGAAGGCGACCGGTTTCGCCTGTCCGGACACCGCTGCCTGCGACACCCAGTACTACGGGTTCTCGAATCAGGTTTACATGGCGGCGTGGCAATACAAGCGCTACGGCAACCCGCCCGGGACGAGCAACACCTTCACATGGTTCCCGGTCGGGCAGACCACCTCGGTGCGTTACCACCCGACGGTGTCGTGCGGTTCGAGCCCGGTGTTCATCCAGAACGCTGCGACCGCGGCCCTCTATTACTACACGCCGTATCAGCCCAACGCGGAGGCTCTCGCCAACCTCTACGGGACCGGCAACGCGTGCTCCGCGTACGGCAATCGCAACTTCTGGCGCCTCTACACCGACTGGTTCGGGCCCACGACCGGGGGAGTCGCTCCGATCGGCCACTTCGACCAGGTGAGCCTGTCGGCGACGACCTTCGACGTGCGCGGATGGGCGCTGGACCAGTCGCTGATGAAGACCTCCATCGACGTCCTCGTCACCTACAGCACCCCCGGCGGTCTGACGAGCCGGACGGTGACGGCGAATCTCGATCGAGCGGACGTCGGATCCGCCTACCCGGGCGCAGGGAACGCGCACGGCTTCTCGATCAGCATCCCGCGCAGCGGGAACGGCCAGTACTACGCCTGCGCCACTGCTCTGGCGTCGCCCGGCAACGGGAGCGGGAACACCGCTCTCGGCTGCCTCGGAACGTTCTTCTCCCCGGCCGTCGGCGGCGCCCCGGCGACCGCGCGCGTGGAAGGTGCCGACCGCTTCGCGACCTCGGTCGCCGTGTCGAAGGCGACCTACCCCACGGCGGGCATCGCCACGGCCTACATCGCCTCGGGCATCGACTTCCCGGACGCCATCACCGCGGCGGCCGCTGCCGCCGCCGAGAAAGCGCCGCTGCTCCTTGTCGGGACGAACGAGCTCCCCGCCTCTGTGAAGGCCGAGCTGGTCCGGCTGGCGCCCAAGCGGATCGTGGTCGTCGGCGGACCCGCGGCCGTCAGCGACGGGGTCGTGTCGCAGATAGCGGCCATCCAGCCCGCGCTCACGCGGATCTATGGCGCGGACCGGTTCGAGACCTCCCGGAAGATCGCGGACGCCGTCTTCCCCGGTGCCACGGCGGCCTACCTCGCTTCCGGTCTCAGCTTCCCCGACGCCCTCTCGGCTTCGTCCGCCGCCGGCTCGGCCAAGCGGCCGATCATCCTCGCGGACGGGCGCACTCCCCAGCTCGATCCCGCGACGCGCTCCTACCTGGCGTCGAAGCCGATCGCGACGGTCACCGTCGTCGGTGGCCCGTCCGTGATCCCCGCCACGATCGACACCGAGCTCTCCGGGCTCGGCAAGCGGACCAGCCGCATCGGCGGCGTCGACCGCTTCCAGACCAGTCAGGCGGTGAACGCGTCCGCCTTCCCGACGGCCGGAACCGCGTACATCGCCACCGGCTGGAGCTTCCCCGACGCCCTGTCGGGCGCTGCGGCAGCGGGTGCGACCGGCGCACCATTGTTCGTCGTCCCAGGGAGCTGTGTTCCTCGCAGCATCGGCGACAGCATCGTGGCGATGGGAGTGAAGAAGGTCGTCCTGCTCGGCGGGACCGCCGTCCTCGGAGCCGGAGCCCAGGCCCTGCTTCCGTGCTGAGGCCCTAGGGGAAAGCCACACAGCGGGCACGGCGGGACCGGAGGGGCCGGCCGTCGCGTGGGCGTGACGGGCTTCTCAGCGCGAGATCCACCAGAGCCGGCCCCAGAGCCCCAGCCTCAACGCGAGCCGGAGGGGAGCGAAATACCAGTTCGAGTAGCGTCTCGACAGGTAGAGGTAGGCGCTGTCGTGGTGCGCACGCTCCATCCGCTTCACGTTGCGGGAGGCCGAGTGGGCGCCCGTGTGGGTGATCACGGCCTCCGGGACGTAGACATTGCGCCACCCGGCCTTGCCCAGACGATAGCCGAGATCCACGTCTTCGAAGTACATGAAGTAACTGAGATCGAAGCCCCCGACCTCACGCCAGGCGGAGGTTCGGACGAGCAGGCAGGCGCCGGAGAGCCAGCCCGCGTCGCGCACGCGATCGCTCTGGCCCTCGGCGCGGTAGGCCACGCTCCACGGGTTCGAGGGCCAGATCCGGCCGAACAGGCCGTGTGCCACACCGGTTCGCAGCGACGGCAGGCGCCGCGCGGAGGGGTAGACGTTGCCTTCCGCGGTCAGGATCTTCGGCCCGAATGCGCCACCGCTCGGCATTCGCTCCGCCGCCTCGACCAGACGGTCGATGGATCCGGGTGCGAACGACACGTCGGGGTTGACGATCAGCAGGTAATCGAACTCCTCGGTCGCCCAGATCTCTTCGACGGCCGCCGCGACTCCGCCCCCGTAGCCGAGGTTCTCGGTGTTGCCGACGAAACGCGCCCCGAACGACTCGGCGATGGTCCGGGTCGCGTCCGCCTCCGACGACGCGTTCTCCGAGACGACGACGGCGGCGACGCTGTCGCCCGCCTCCCGAAGGGAGTCTAGGAAGCCGGGAAGGGTTTCGGTGGAGAGATAGCTGACGGTGACGACGAGGACGCGCGGGGACATCGAATCAGCTCGACGCATCCCTGCGCCGGGCCGCGCGGGCGCGGTACCGCTCGACGACCGCGCCGGGACCGCCTTCGCGGAGGTAGTAGACCGCACGCTCCATGTCGCGCCGGATTCCCGTGCTGGGAGCCCGCTTGACGACGACCTTCTGCGCCTTCTCGTTCTTGCCGGTGACGACCTTCTTGTCGGCGGCGTGGACAGGCGCCTTGCAGAACTCGACCAGCGGAGCGAGTGTGCGCGACCAACGGAAGTCCTCGCGGACCCGCGCGACGTTCTCGCGCGCGGCCGCGATCGCGTCGGCGTCGTAGAGATAGGTCTCGAGTGCGGTCACGAGGCCGCTGAGGTCGCGCTCCTTGACAGCGGCTCCCAGCTTCTCTTCGCCGACGAGGTCGCCGAAGGAGTCGCCGTCGGTCGTGACGATCGGCAGGCCGGCCCAGAGGTAGTCGAGGATCCGGGTGCGGAACGAGAAGGTGGTCTCGACGTGCTGGTAATGCGTCGAGACGCCCAGATCGGCATCCAGCAGGTAGTTCTGGCGGTCGTCGAAGTCCACCCAGCTCTCGTTGAAGAACACGTTGGTGCCGAGGACGCCGAGCTGCTGGGCCAGAGCCCGAGACGTGGCGACGATCTCCATCTCGGGGACGTCCGGGTTCGGGTGCTTGACGCCCATGAAGAAGAGGCGGACGTCGTCGTGCGTCTCGGCGAGCTCGGCGACGGCCCGGATGAGGGTCTCCGGATCGAACCAGTTGTAGATCCCGCCGCCCCAGACGATGACCTTGTCGTCGTCGCCGATGCCGGGGACCACCCCGCGGATCGCGCTCCGGGACTTCACCGGGTCGGCGCCCGAGATGCCGAACGGCGCGATCGCGATGAGCGAGTCGAGTTCGGAGTCGCGCGAGTAGGTGTAAGCATTCACGCGCCCGACGCCGGCGAGCTGGCCGAGCCAGAAGTGCCGCTGACGGTCGCTCGCGCAGAGGAAGAAGTCCCCGCGCTCGAGCTGGTGGTTGAGTGTGGAGGTCGCGTCCTCGATCTGCTTGTTCCAGACCTTGATGGACTGACCGCGCCCCTGCTCGAGCTGCTCCAGGTGCATCGGATCGTATACATCGATCACGAGGACCTTGTTCGACTTCTCGAGCGCTGGGAACAGGGCCAGCGAATTGCCTTGGACGATGATGACGTCTGCCCAGGCCTCGTGTTCCGCGATGGAGGACGGACGGTGGTGGGAGACGACGCCGATCTCGAAGGGGATCTCGCCGGTCGGCTCGGCGCGCGTGTAGCTCACGAGGCGGACGTCGTGCTCCTCCGAGAGCTCCTTCGCGATGTGCCAGGCGCGGATCGCGGGACCGGCCATCTTGCCGCCGATCGGGTCGCCGGTCACGACGAGGATCCGGCGGCGCGCGGTTGCCGAGAGGACATCCAACTGCGTCACGATCTTCTCGTAGCCGGCGAGGTAGGACTCGATCGGGTAGGCGGGTTCATCGACCTTGCCGAACAGGCGGATGAGTTCGCGGTCCGATCGCACGCGAGTGCTCTGGACGACCGCGCGGGCGGCCGTCGCCTCCGGCAGGTGCTCCACGAACTGGTCGATGGCGAAGATGCCCGCCATCGTGGACTTGTCGACGCCCAGCTCGCGCTGCGAGTCGTCGCCGGGGATGCGGATGTCGAGGGACGTCGAGTCCAGCTTGCCGCGCGCCACCGCACGGCGAACGGCGAGCAGCAGGGCACCCGCGAACGTCTCACGCAGCGACTCGTCCTCGAGGTTCTTGTAGAGCGTGTAGAGGGCATTGCGCTCGAGGAGGTATTCCTCGCGGAAATTGCCGAACTTGCTCATCGAGGCATGGTGCTTGTGGAACGCGAGCGACTTCGGCTGGAAGCGGAAGCGGTATCCCAGCAGGTTGAGACGCCAGCCGAGGTCGACATCCTCGTAGAACATGAAGTACTGGTCGTCGAATCCACCGAGCTGCTCGAACACCTCTGCCCGGATGAACATGGCCGCGCCCGTGCCGAAGAGGACGTCCTTCTCGGTGTCCCAGCTGCCCCGGTCGCGCTCGCCCGCGTGCGGCTTGTACCCCATGCCGTACCACGTGATCGAGCCGTCCACGAAGTCCACGTTGACCCCGTCCCAATCCAGGACCTTGCTGGCCACTGCGCCGATCTCGAGGCCCGCGTCGAACGTGGCGACGGCCTCCGCGATCCAGTCGGGGTGAGGCTTGGCGTCGTTGTTGAGGAACGCGACGATCTCGCCCGTCGATCGTTCGACGCCGAGGTTGCACCCGCCGGTGAAGCCCAGGTTGGCTCCCGAGTCGACGAGAACGATGTCGTCGCCCAGCGCCGTCAGCTTCTCCAGGCTGTCGTCGCCGGAGCCGTTCTCCACAACCACGATCTCCAGCCGCTCGGCCGGCCAGTTCAGCTGCCGGAGCGTCCGGACGGCCTCGATCGTGTCATCGGCTCCTCGGAAGTTGACCAGGACGACGGACACGACCCCGCTGCGACGTTTCTTCATAGACCAGGATTCCTCAGATTGCTCGGCCGGTGAACGCGTGAAAGTCTACAAGGTCGATCTCGCCGGCAGGCACGGGGTAGACAAGGGGGCCTGTGACATGATGAAGGACCCGAACCCGAGAGAGCGAGGCTGTGCAGGTGAGACTTGCCGTCACTCTGATGGTCCGTGACGAGGCGGATGTCATCGGACCCGTCATCGACAACTTCATCCGCCAGGGTGCGGACACCCTCATCGTGACGGACAACGGCTCGGTCGACGGCACCGTCGAGATCCTCGAGTCCTACGGCGACCGGATCGACCTGCGCCACGACCCGATCCAGCGCAAGCAGCAGTTCAGTGTCGTCACCGGGATGGCGCGCGACGCGGCGACGATCCACGGCGCCGATTGGGTGGTCAACGCCGACGCCGACGAGTTCTGGTTCCCGCGTGCCGAGGGCGTCACCCTGCACGACGTCTTCGCCGAGCTGCCGCGCGCGCTCGTGTCCTTTCACGTCCCGGTCATCGACATGATCGGCGATCCGGCGGCGCGCGGGAGCGGATTGCAGCGCCTGACTTTGCAGGACCGGCGCCCGGTCGAGCGCATGAACGCT
>JAEWDJ010000254.1 GCA_023390155.1 Actinomycetes bacterium
TTCTTCCTCTTCGGCGGTGTCGCCGCCGTCTGGCTGGCCTGGATGGTCTTCACGGAGAGCTTCAGCTGGGGCTGGTTCCTCGTCCTGTTCTTCCTGCTCTTCTGGCTGGTGCTCGCGTACCTCGTCCTGCCGCGCCTGCACCGCATCCTGACGCAGATCTACGTGCCCGACTACTTCATCGGCCGCGCCCGCACGAGCGATGGCCTCCTCGGCGACCCCGTCAATCTCGCGCTGCTCGGCAGCGAGGCGCAGCTCGACGACGCCATGCGCGCCGCCGGCTGGACCCGCGCCGACGACGTCACCCTCGCCTCGAGTCGCCGCATCGTCACCTCGACGCTTCTGCGCCGCAGCTACGACGAGGCGCCCGTCAGCCCGCTGTTCCTGTTCGGCCACCAGCAGGACGCCGCCTACCAGCAGGAGGTGCTGGGCAACCCCGCCAAGCGCCACCACGTCCGCTTCTGGAAGTGCCCGGACGGCTGGCTCCTCCCCGGCGGCCACAAGGTCGACTGGCTCGCCGCCGGCACCTTCGACAAGTCGGTCGGGTTCTCGCTGTTCACCCTCCAGATCACCCACAAGATCGACGCGAACACCGACATCGAGCGCGACCACATCGTCTCGACCCTGCTCGCCGCCGATGTCGGGGCGGAGGTGTCCGTCATCCGGGACTTCTCCACCGGCTACCACTCCCGCAACGGCGGCGGCGACAGCATCGAGACCGACGGCGACCTCCCCGTCGTCGACCTCGCGCGCGTCCCCGTGGACCTCGAAGCCCAGCGCGTCGTCCAGCTCGCCGAGGCCCGCCGCCTCGCGCTCGCCGAGCGCCGCCCGGTCCCGACCGCCCTCGGTGTCCTCTTGATGCTCCTCCGCGTGATCGCCGGCGCCGTCTTCGTCGCCCTCACCATCCTGAGCTGGAACCTCTGGATCGACTCCCTCCTGGACTCGGGCGACCTGGTGGGCGTCACCCGCCAGCAGGCCGACCTCGTCTTCGGCATCCTCCTCGGCATCTTCGCCGCCGGCCTGGTCTTCTACTTCCTCCTCGCCCTCCTCGTCTTCTTCGGCAGCAACTGGGCCCGCATCGCCTCCATGTCCTACAGCGCCCTCCTGATCGTCTTCGCCGCCATCGACTTCTTCAACGGCGGCCCCCAGATCACCCTCCGCAACAACCTCCTCGGCCTCCCCCTCGACATCCTCGTCGTCCTCGCCCTCTCCTCCCAGCGCGCCCGCATCTGGGCCCGCCGCCCCCGCGCCCTCCGCACACCCGGCACCCCGGCCGCCGACGCGGCGGCGCTCGCCGCCGAACGGGCAGCGGCGGACGAGACGCAGGCGCGCTAGCCCGCCTCTACGCTGCCGGCTTCCGAACGATCGCCGACACGCGACCCCTCACATCAACGACCTCTTCCCACCTGGCCCCGACGACTTCAGCGCCGCCTCCTCCGCGTCCAGGAACGCCAGCACAGACCGCACCGCCGGCTCCTGGTACCGCCCCTCGGCGCGAGCGGTCAGCACCGCCTGGCGTTCGGCGACGATCATCGTGCGGCGCAGGTGCCGGTATTCGAGCGGGGTGTCCTCGTTCTCGTCGGGGGAGGGGTTCTCGAGGGCGTCGGAGAGGAACACGGCGTTGATGCGGAGGCGTTCGAGGACGCGCTGGTCCTCGTTGCCGGTGACCTGCGTCTCCAGGTGCTCCAGGCCGGCCGTCTGCGCCTCGGCGAGGAGGCGCTGCATCTCGCTCGCCTCCTGTGCGAAGTCCGGCGAGGGCAGGTGGAGGCGGCGGATGATCCACGGCAGCGCCAGCCCCTCGAGCAGGGTCGCCACCACGACCACGAACGCCAGGAACTGCAGGAACTCACGGTGCGGCGTCTCCTTCGGCAGGAGGAAGACCGCGGCCAGCGTCACCACGCCGCGGATTCCCGCGAACGACACCGCGATCCCGGTCGGCCACGACCAGCCGCGCTCACGGAGCCGCTGCGGACCGTACCGGTACAGGGCCGTCGTCCCGACCATCCAGGCGAAGCGGGCGAGGAACAGCGCCACGAGCACCACCACGCTGATGATCACCGTCTGCGGCACCGTGATCCCCGACCGGAACGCCCCGCTCAGGATGCTGGACAGCTCGAGCCCGATGAACAGGAAGACCGCGTTCTCCAGCAGGAACTGGATGGTGCGCCAATTGATGGTCTCGGCGATGCGCGCCTCCGCGGTCTGGATCGTCGGCGACCGGTAGCCGAGGTACAGCCCGGCGACGACGACCGACAGGATCCCCGAACCATGGAGGAACTGCGACGGGATGAACGCCAGGTACGGCGTGACGAGCCCGAGGGAGGTGTCCAGCACGGGGGAGCGCAGCTGCTTGCGGATGATCGCGAGCACGAAGCCCACGCCGAGACCGACCCCGATTCCCACCACGACCGCCAACCCGAACTCGCCGGCGATCGCCCACGGGTTGATGACGCTCACGATGGCCGCGATGCTCGCGTTGAGCGCGACGAGAGCCGTGGCGTCGTTCAGCAGGCTCTCGCCCTCCAGCACCGTGACGAGTCGCCGGGGGAGGTGCCCCCGCCCGGCGATCGCCGTCACCGCGACCGTGTCCGTCGGCGCGACCACGGCTCCGAAGGCGAACGCCGCTGCCAGCGTGATCGCGGGGACGACCAGCCAGGTCGCGAATCCCACGACCACCACCGTGAACGCGACCAGGCCGACCGAGAGCAGCAGGATGCCGTCGCGCCTCGCGCGCACGTCCACGATGGAGGTCTGGATCGCCGCCGCGAACAGGAGGGGCGGCAGCAACCCGTACAGCACGACCTCCGGCTCGAGCGCGACCTGCGGCACGCCCGGGATGAAGGACGCGACCGCCCCCACGACGACCAGCACCACCGGAGCCGACCAGCCCACCCGCCGGGACAGCCCGGTGACCGTGACCGTGACGAGGACGAACGACACGATCCAGACGATGGTTGTTACCGGATCCATGCTGTTCATGATGGCCGCAACGCGAAGAGGCCAGCAATGGTTCCCACGAGTCCGTGGAGAGGGCGTTCGCGGTCAGCGATGGGGAGAAACGGGTGCACTCGCTCCGCCGTGCGCGACGCAGGCGACCGCGTCGCACCCCTCGCACACCACCAGCTGCTCGCGGCACGACGCGTCGACACAGTTGCGCATCCGGCTCGTCGCCTCGCCGCATCCCGCACACCGCCCGATCACCGCGGGATCCTCGCCGAAGGTGACGGACCCGCGACCGTCGAACACGTACAGCGACCCCTCCCACAGGCCGGAATCGCCGAACGCCTCCCCGTACCGCACGACCCCGCCGTCGAGCTGGTAGACCTCCTCGAACCCGCGCGAACGCATCAGCCCGGAGAGCACCTCGCAGCGGATGCCTCCCGTGCAGTACGTCACGACGGGCTTGCCCTTGAGGTGGTCGTACTTGCCGCTGTCCAGCTCGGCCACGAACTCCCGGGTCGTCGACACGTCGGGCACCACCGCGTCGCGGAACCGGCCGATCTCCGCCTCGAACCGGTTGCGGCCGTCGAAGAACACCACGTCGTCGCGCTCCTCGACCAGCCGATGCAGTTCAGCCGGCGCGAGGCGCTCGCCGCCTCCGACGACGCCCGAGGCATCGACACGCAGCTCGTCGGGCGCCCCGAACGAGACGATCTCCTCCCGCACCCGCACGGAGAGCTTCGGGAAGTCGAGGCTGCGCCCCTCCTCATCGAGCCCGGATCCGTCGCTCCACTTGGCGTCCATCCCGTGGAACCCCGCGTACCCGCGCGTCTTCCGCAGGTAGCGCTTCATCGCTCCGAGCTCGCCGCCGACCGTGCCGTTGATGCCGTCCTTCGAGATCAGGATGCGCCCGCGCAGCCCCAGCGACTCGCACAGGTCGCGCTGCCACAGCCGGATCGCCTCCGGGTCGGGGAGCGGAGTGAACGCGTAGTAGAGCAGGATCTTCGGGACGGGCACCCCACGATGGTAGGCGACGGCGCGTGAGCCGCGCGGGCCGCCTGTAACTGCGAACGCCGGAAGAACTCGTTCTCCTCCCGTTCAGCCAGTTCGGGCAATCTTGGAGTAGCGTCCCAGGCGCACCTCTGCAGAAAGGCGGTTCCTTGCGAACCCTCGTCATCATCCCCACGTACAACGAGCGGGAGAACGTCGGTCCCATCGTCGGGCGCGTCCGCGCGTCTGTGCCCGGGGTCGAGGTGCTCGTGGTGGACGACAATTCGCCCGACGGCACCGGCGAGATCGCCGACGCCCTGGCGGCGACGGATGCGAGCGTGCACGTCCTCCACCGCGCCGGCAAGGACGGTCTGGGCGCCGCCTACCGCGAGGGGATGCGCTGGGCGCTCGACGCCGGCTACGACCGCGTCGTCGAGATGGACGCGGACGGCTCGCACCGGCCGGAGGAACTGCAGCGCCTCCTCGACGCCCTCGGCGGCGAGGAGGGCAGGGTTGGCGCGGATCTCGTGCTCGGATCGCGGTGGGTCCCGGGCGGTGGCGTGGTCAACTGGCCTGCGCGCCGACAGCTGCTCTCCCGCGGAGGAAGCACCTACTCGCGCATCGCGCTGGGCGTGCCGGCGCGGGACGTGACCGGCGGCTACCGAGCGTTCACCGCCGACGCGCTGCGCCGCATCCACTTCGACGACGTCGAGAGCCAGGGTTACTGCTTCCAGATCGACATGCTGCGCCGCGCCTACCGCGCCGGCCTCACCGTCGCCGAAGTGCCGATCACCTTCGTCGAACGCGAGCACGGCGCCTCCAAGATGACCGGCGCCATCGTCGCGGAGGCCATGCTCCGTGTCACGGGCTGGGGCATCACCGGCCTGCCCGCCCGGTTCCGGCGCCGTCCCGTTCCTGTGCCGGTCACGGAGTCGGCACAGCGCGTCTGACGCCGGCCGGTTGTCCGCCCGTCATCCGTTCGTCGCCCGGCGAGCGTAGGTTACGGGTATGACCTCGAACGATCCCCTCGAGCGCTTCGGCGCCGTGCCGCACTTCACCCTCACCAGCGACGACGTCGCGGACGACCGGCCGCTCTCCCGCGAGCAGTGGGGCGCGGGCGGAGGCGGGGCCGACATCTCGCCGCAGCTCTCGTGGAGCGGCTTCCCGGCCGAGACCAAGAGCTTCGCGGTGACGATCCACGACCCGGACGCGCCGACCGGCTCCGGGTTCTGGCACTGGGCGGTCTTCAACATCCCGGCGGACGTCACCTCCCTTTCGGCCGGAGCCGGTGCCGAGGGAGGCGCGAACCTCCCGCAGGGCGCCGCCATGCTCTCCAACGAACTGCGCTCCAAGAGCTTCACCGGGGCCGGACCTCCTCCCGGCACCGGCACCCACCACTACAACGTGATCGTCCACGCGCTGGACGTCGACCACCTGGACCTCGACCCCGAGTCGACGCCCGCCGTGCTCGGGTTCAACGCGCACTTCCACACGCTCGCGCGCGCGGTGCTCACGCCGATCGCGACGGCCGGCGACATCTGAGCGGAGGGCGGGGGAGGGCTCGCGCGGAACCGCGGGTTTCCGGCGGGCACTCCCGTGCCCGGTGCGGGCGCCTCGCGTCGGCGCCTCGCGTCAGTGCTTCGAGCCGGTGAACGCGAGGATTCCGCCGAGCCCGATCATCAGCACGCCCCCGGTGGCACCCAGCCGTTCCACGCGCTTCGGCGAGCGCCCGAACCACTGACGGGCGGTTCCCGCTGCGAGTGCCCAGATGCTGTCGAAGATCAGCGCGAGCACCAGGAACACCACTCCGAGTTCGAACAGCTGCAGGGGGATGCTGCCCGCGCCGTAGTTCACGAACTGTGGCAGCACCGCGACGAAGAACACGAGCGATTTGGGGTTGGTCAGGCCGACGAGGAAGCCTTCGCCCAGGATCCGCCACGGCGAGCGCGGCGGTGCCGCCTCGTGCGTCACCGC
The DNA here is from genome assembly GCA_023390155.1 of Actinomycetes bacterium. Taxonomy (GTDB): domain Bacteria; phylum Actinomycetota; class Actinomycetes; order Actinomycetales; family Microbacteriaceae; genus Leifsonia. The sequence goes on from JAEWDJ010000254.1 coordinate 5,902, forward strand.
GGTGTGGCGGCGGTGCCGGATGGCCTGGATGCCGAGATAGACCAGGTAGGCCGCCCCCGCGAGTTTGATCACCGTGAAGACGACGACGGACTGCGCGACGATCGCGCCGATCCCGAGCGCGACGGCGAGCACGAGCGGCAGCATCCCGAGCGCGTTGCCGAGCACGCTGAGCAGGCCGCCGGCGCGCCCCAGCGCCAGCGATCGGCCGATCACGAAGAGCACACTGGGCCCGGGGATCACGATGAGCGCCAGCGACGCGAGCGCGAACGCGAGCAGGGACGGGGCCGGAACCATGAGCAGAGCGTAGCGAGGTAGGTTCGATACGTGAAGATCCACAACGTTCGTGTGCACCGCAGCGAGGAGAACCTCGCCCGCCAGGATCAGCTCGCTTGGAAGATCGCGCAGGTCGCCGCCGACCCGGTGGAGGTGGATGACGACGTCGTCGACATGGTCATCAACCGGGTCATCGACAACGCGGCGGTGGCGGCCGCCTCCCTGACGCGCCGCCCCGTCGTCTCGGCACGGTCGCAGGCCCTCGCGCATCCGCTCCCCACGCGACAGCTGGAGGAGCTGACGGAGTCCACGGACCGGCCGCAGGACGGCGCGACCGTGTTCGGACCGCCGTCGAGCGTGCGCGTCTCACCCGAGTGGGCCGCGTGGGCGAACGGGGTGGCCGTTCGCGAGCTCGACTATCACGACACCTTCCTCGCCGCGGAGTACTCGCATCCCGGTGACAACATCCCGCCGATCACCGCCGTCGCCCAGCACGCCGGCCGCGCCTTCGGGCTGAGCGGACGCGACCTGGTCCGCGGCATCGCGACCGGCTACGAGATCCAGATCGACCTGGCGCGCGCGATCAGCCTCCATGCGCACAAGATCGACCACGTCGCCCACCTCGGGCCATCGGCGGCGGCCGGAATCGGCACGCTCCTGGGCCTCCCACCCGAGGTGATCTTCCAAGCGATCGGGCAGGCGCTGCACACGACGACGGCGACCCGGCAGTCTCGCAAGGGCGAGATCTCGAGTTGGAAGGCGCACGCCCCGGCGTTCGCCGGCAAGATGGCCGTCGAGGCGATCGATCGTGCGATGCGCGGTGAGACCAGCCCGACGCCGATCTACGAAGGCGAGGACGGGGTCATCGCCTGGCTGCTCGACGGACCCTCCGCCTCCTACGACGTCCCGCTGCCGGAGCCCGGAGAGGCCAAGCGCGCCATCCTGGACTCGTACACCAAGGAGCATTCGGCCGAATACCAGGCGCAGGCCTGGATCGACCTCGCCCGCAAGCTGCACCGCGAGCACCCCGAGGTCGCCGATCCCGAGCGTGTGGAGAGCATCCTCATCCACACCTCGCACCACACGCACTATGTGATCGGCTCTGGCGCGAACGACCCGCAGAAGTACGACCCGACGGCTTCGCGCGAGACGCTGGATCACAGCATCCCGTACATCTTCACCGTCGCCCTCCAGGATGGAGGCTGGCACCATGTCGAGTCGTACCTCCCCTCCCGGGCGGCTCGCCCCGACACCGTCGCGCTGTGGGGCAAGGTGACCACCACCGAGGACCCGGAGTGGACGCGCCGCTACCACTCGACCGACCCGGCCGAGAAGGCGTTCGGCGGCCGGGTGGAGATCCGACTCGCCGACGGTCGCCTCATCACGGACGAGATCGCCGTCGGTGACGCCCACCCGCTGGGCGCCCGCCCGTTCGCTCGCGCCGACTATGTCGCCAAGTTCCGCACGCTTGCAGCCGAGGTGCTCGAGCCGGCCGAGATCGACCGGTTCCTCGGGGTCGCCGAGCGATTGCCGGAGCTTTCTGCCACCGAGCTGGGCGGCCTCACGATCACGGCCGCCCCGGGGGTGCTCGACTCCGTTCCGGTTCCGAAGGGACTCTTCTGATGCTGTACTCCTCTCTTCCCGCGCACGAGAAGCGCGCGGCTTTCCGTGCCCGCCTTGCGTCGGGCGAGCTGATCCGGATGCCCGGTGCGTTCAACCCCCTGAGCGCTCGCTTGATCGAGCGCAAGGGCTTCGAGGGCGTCTACATCTCCGGCGCCGTCCTGTCGGCCGAGCTCGGCCTCCCCGACATCGGCCTCACCACCCTCACCGAGGTCGCGGGCCGCTCCGCGCAGATCGCCCGGATGACCGACCTCCCCGCGCTCGTGGACGCGGACACCGGCTTCGGCGAGCCCATGAACGTCGCCCGGACGGTCCAGTCCCTGGAGGACGCGGGAGTGGCCGGCCTGCACATCGAGGACCAGGTCAATCCGAAGCGTTGCGGCCACCTGGACGGCAAGCAGGTCGTCGACGAGAACACCGCGCTGAAGCGCATCCGTGCCGCCGCGGACGCCCGTCGCGACCCGAACCTCCTGATCATGGCCCGCACGGACATCCGCGCAGTCGATGGGCTCGACGCAGCGATCGACCGTGCCAAGGCTCTGGTGGACGCGGGAGCGGACGCTATCTTCCCGGAGGCCATGGCAGACCTGTCGGAGTTCGAGGCGGTCCGCCGAGCCATCGATGTGCCGATGCTCGCCAACATGACCGAGTTCGGCAAGAGCGACCTCTTCACCGTCGACCAGCTACGCGACGTCGGAGTGAACATCGTCATCTGGCCCGTCTCCCTTCTTCGTCTGGCGATGGGCGTGGCCGAGCGCGGACTCGATCAGCTTGTCGGCGAGGGCACTCTCAAGCCCCTCCTCGGCGAGATGCAGCATCGCGCCGACCTGTACGACCTGATTGACTACGAGGGTTACAACACGTTCGACACCTCCGTTTTCAATTTCGACGTGCGCCGTTAGTCGGCGCCCGCACGACCCGCCCGACTCGCACCACCCGCACGACCGCAGTAGCGAAGGCAGCAGTAGCGAAGGAGCTCGCATGACCGACCCGCAGATCCACAAGGGCCTCGCCGGGGTCGTGGTGGACACCACGACCATCTCGTCCGTCAACCCGCAGACCAACTCCCTCCTGTACCGCGGGTATCCCGTCCAGGAGCTCGCTGCCCACTGCTCCTTCGAAGAGGTGGCCTACCTCCTCTGGAACGGCGAGCTCCCGACTCGGGAACAACTGGACGCCTTCGAATCCCAGGAGCGCTCCCTCCGGCGCCTCGACGACCGCACCCGCCAGGCCCTCGACGACATCCCCGCCTCGGCCCACCCCATGGACGCCCTTCGCACAGCTGTCAGCCAGCTGGGCGGACTGGATGACACCCTTCAGCAACCCGATGGCATCCTCGATCCCGACCTCAATGCCGGGCGTGCCGTCTACCTCCTCGCGCAGCTTCCGACGATCGTCGCCTACATCCAGCGCCGCCGGCGCGGTCTCGATCCCGTCGAGCCGCGGGATGACCTCGACTACTCCCGTAACTTCCTCTGGCTCACCTTCGGGGAGGTCCCAGACGACGTGGTCGTCGACGCCTTCCGCGTCTCCCTGGTCCTCTACGCGGAGCACTCCTTCAACGCCTCCACATTCACCGCTCGTGTGATCGCCTCCACTCTCTCCGACGTCTATTCCGCCGTGACCGGCGCCATCGGCGCTCTCAAGGGCCCTCTGCACGGTGGCGCCAACGAAGCCGTAATGCACGCTTTCGCCGAGATCGGCTCGGCCGACCAGGCCGAAGCCTGGCTCGATTCCGCCCTGGCGGAGAAGCGCAAGATCATGGGCTTCGGCCACCGCGTCTACAAGAACGGCGACTCCCGCGTCCCGACCATGAAGGCCGCGCTCGAGAACCTCGCCGAACACTACGATCGCCCCGACGTCCTCGACCTCTACAATGCTCTCGAGTCCGCCATGGTCGAGCGCAAGAACATCAAGCCCAACCTCGACTACCCCTCGGGCCCCGCCTACAACCTCATGGGTTTCGACACGGACACGTTCACCCCCCTCTTCGCTGCCGCTCGCGTCACCGGCTGGACCGCCCACGTCTTCGAGCAGTACGCCGCCAACTCCCTCATCCGCCCCCTCTCCCAATACACAGGCCCTGAGGAGCGACACCTGAGCCGCTGACCCGAGCAGGACCGCGCCGCCAGCGTCGCCGGGTCCGGTCCTGGCCGTGCCCGGCACTCGGCTCCCGGCGCTCCGGCTCCCGGCGCTCCGGCTCCCGGTACTCGGCTCCCGGCGCTCCGGCGCCCCAGCTCCCACCCAGCCTCCCGGGCTCACCGCCAGAGCAACAGAGCCTCCCCCTGCCCGCCGCCACCGCAGAGAGCCACGGCGGCGCGCCCGGTTCCGCGTCGGGCCAGCTCGTGTGCAGCATGCCCCGCCAACCGTGCTCCGGACGCTCCGATCGGGTGCCCCAAAGCGATCGCACCTCCGTGGATGTTCACCGACGATGAGTCGACCGCGAGATCAGCCATCGACTGCAGCGCCACAGCCGCGAACGCCTCGTTGATCTCGATGAAGTCCAGATCG
>JAEWDJ010000175.1 GCA_023390155.1 Actinomycetes bacterium
TCCGTGGACCGCCGCGGCCGTGCGGAATGCGGTCGCGGCCGCACCGTCCCACTCCGCCGCGCTCGCCTTGCGCGAGGCGGTCGCGCGTTCCGCGGCATCGCCCGCCTGTGCCCGGTGGGCATCCGCGATCGCGCGCGCAGCCCCGACGCTGCCGGGGACGAGCCGCGAGACATCCGTTGTCTCGCCGAGCTCGTTCGTCACGCCGGGAGGCCTTCGCCGGTCGCGCGGAGCGGAGCGAGGATCGCATCCTCCGCCCGGGCGGCGTCGTCGCGCACCAGACGCACGCGGCTCGCGAGCTCTCGGCCGTCGGCGTCGCTCGGTGCTGCCGTCCACGCGGTGATCGCGGCGGACACGGCGTGGTCCAGTTCCCGCCGTCCGGTGGCGGGGAGAGGAGACGCGCTCGTGCGAGGGCGCGAGCCGGCTTCCAGGAGCCGCGAGGCAGCGCTCAACTCATCGGGATCGACGCGGATGTACGGCATGTGGCGCTCCTTGCATCGCATTTCAGGTTCAAGATGCGACAGCAAGAAGCCTAGCGAGGACCAGCCACTCCGCCAATGCTCATTTCCCGGAAGCCGCCCTACCCCGCCACGTACCCGTCCGCCACCGTCAGCGCCCCCTCGATCGCGTCCAGCCCGCGCCGGAGCTCCTCTTCCGAGATGACCAGCGGGGGCGCGATGTGGATGCGGTTGAAGTGGGTGAACGGCCACACGCCCGCCTTCTTGCAGGCGGCGGCGACCGCGCCCATCGGTGCGGCGTCGGCACCGCTCGCGTTGAACGGGACCAGCGGCTCGCGCGTGGCCGGGTCGCGGACGAGCTCGAGGGCCCAGAAGAGGCCGCGGCCGCGGACCTCGCCGAGGGAGGGGTGCGTGTCGAGCCAGGCGGTGATGGTCGGCTCGACGACGCGCTGGCCGAGGTCGCGGACGCACTCCAGGATGCCGTCGCGCTCGAAGACGTCGAAGGTGGCGACGCCGGCGGCGCAGGCGAGGGGGTGGCCGGAGTAGGTGAGGCCGCCCTGGAAGGAGACGTCGTCGAAGAAGGAGGCGATGCGCTCGGAGATGACGACGCCGCCGAGGGGGACGTAGCCGGAGTTGACGCCCTTGGCGAAGGTGATGAGGTCGGGGACGACGTCGAAGGCGTCGACGGCGAACCATTCGCCGATGCGGCCGAAGCCGACCATGACCTCGTCGGCGATGTAGACGATGCCGTGCTTGTCGCAGAGGGCGCGCACGCCGGGGAGGTAGCCGGGCGGCGGCACGAGCACGCCGTTGGTGCCCACCACGGTCTCGATGATGATCGCGGCGATGGTGCCCGCGCCCTCCAGCGTGATGACGCTCTCCAGGTGCTCGAGGGCGCGCTGCGTCTCCTCCTCCGGGGTGGTGGAGTGGAAGGCGGAGCGGTACGGGTAGGGGCCGAAGAAGTGGGCGACGGAGGGGTCGGCGGGTTCGTTGGCCCAGCGGCGGGGGTCGCCGGTTAGCGAGATGGCCGTCGCGGTGCCGCCGTGGTACGAGCGGTACATCGAGAGCACCTTGCGGCGGCCGGTGACGCGGCGGGCCATGCGCACGGCGTACTCGTTGGCGTCGGCGCCGCCGTTGGTGAAGAACACCTTGTCGAGGTCGCCGGGCGCGACGCGGGCGATGCGGCGGGCGAGCTCGCCGCGCACGTCGTTGGCCATCGACGGCTGGATGGTCGCGAGCCGCCCGGCCTGCTGCTGGATCGCGGCGACCAGGTCGGGGTGCTGGTGGCCGAGGTTCAGGTTGACCAGCTGCGAGCTGAAGTCGAGGTAGGCGTTGCCCTGGTAGTCCCAGAAGGTCGAGCCCTCGCCCGCGGCGACGGGCAGCGGGTCGATCTGCGCCTGGGCGCTCCAGGAGTGGAAGACGTGGCTGCGGTCGTCGCTGCGCACCTGGGTCTCGGCATCGGCGTCGCCGAAGGGATGCCGGGCCCCGGTGCGGTCGACGAACCCGGTGCGGGCGCCGGTCTCGGCCGCGCCTCCGGCGGTGGTGGCGGTGGTGGGGATGGTGTCGGTCATGTCGGCTCCTTCGGCGGTCGTCACGCGTTGCCCGGGAAGGCGAGGTTCACCTTCGAGATCTCGGTGCTCGGCCAGCGGGTCGTGACGACCTTGCTGCGCGTGTAGAAGTGGAACGACTCGGGTCCGTAGATGTGCGAGTCGCCGAACAGGGAGGCCTTCCACCCGCCGAACGAGTAGGCGCCGACGGGAACGGGGATGGGGACGTTGATGCCGACCATGCCCGCCTCGATCTGGAACTCGAACTCGCGGGCCGCCCCGCCGTCGCGGGTGAAGAGGGCGACGCCGTTGCCGTACGGGTTGTCGTTGACGAGCCGGATTGCCTCGTCGAAGGTGTCGACGCGCACGACGGAGAGCACCGGGCCGAAGATCTCGTCGTCGTAGGCCTTCATGCCGGGCTTCACGTGGTCCAGGAGGCTGACGCCGACGAAGAAGCCGTCGCCGTCGAAGCTCTGGGCGGTGCCGTCGGTGACGACAGTCGCCCCTTCGGCGGCGGCGCCGGTGACGTAGGAGGCGACCTTGTCGCGGTGCTCGCGGGTGATGAGCGGCCCCATCTCGCTGGCGGGGTCGGTGCTCGGGCCGATGGCGAGGGAGCCGAGGCGCCGCTCGATCGCCGGGACCAGCCGGTCGCCGACGTCACCGACGGCGACGAGCACGCTGACGGCCATGCAGCGCTCGCCGGCCGAGCCGTACGCTGCCGACACGGCGGCGTCGGCGGCGGCCTCGATGTCCGCGTCCTCCAGCACCACCATGTGGTTCTTGGCGCCGCCGAGCGCCTGCACGCGCTTGCCGTTCGCGGTCGCGCGCTGGTAGATCGAGCGGGCGATGGGGGTGGAGCCGACGAAGCTGACGGCGGCGACGTCGCGGGAGTCGAGGATCGCGTCGACGGCCTCCTTGTCGCCGTGGACGACGTTCAGGACGCCGTCGGGCAGCCCCGCCTCCTGGAACAGCTTCGCCAGGAAGACGGACGCGGACGGGTCCTTCTCGCTGGGCTTCAGGACGACGGTGTTGCCGCACGCGATCGCGCTCGCGACCATCCACAGCGGCACCATCACCGGGAAGTTGAACGGGGTGATGCAGCCGACGACGCCGACCGGCTGCTTGACGCTGTGCACGTCGATGCCGGAGGAGACCTGTTCGCTGTACTCGCCCTTCAGCTTGTCGATCAGGCCGGAGGCGAACTCCACGTTCTCGAGGCCGCGGCCGATCTCGCCGGCGGCGTCGGAGAGCACCTTGCCGTGCTCGCTCGTGACGATGGCGGCGAGCTCCTCGCGGCGCTCGGTGAGGAGGTGGCGCAGGCGGAAGAGCACGTCCGCGCGCTTGGTCAGGCTGGTGGCCCGCCACGCCGGCAGGGCCGCCTTCGCCGCGGCGATGGCCGCCTCGGCGTCGGCGGCGGAGGCCAGGACGACCTCGTGCTGCCGCTCGCCCGTCGCGGGGTCGAACACCGGCCCGGTGCGGGCCGGCTCCCCGGTCTCGGCGCCGGCGATGAAGTGACGGATGAGGGCCACGAGTACCTCCTGATCGGGCGCACGCCGGACGGATTGCCCGGCGCTGCGCATAAGCTTGTGTCCCAATGATCACAGAGCGAAGGTTCGACAGGTGATGCCAGATCGTCGGGGCTTGCCCGGGCACAGTACAGTTCGTCCGGATGGCGCGCCCGCCGTCCTGCCGACGGTCCGCGAGGTGCTCAGGATGGA
>JAEWDJ010000294.1 GCA_023390155.1 Actinomycetes bacterium
CTGCTCGGGATGCCACGGCTCCCGCCCGTCCCGCGCGCGGCTCACCGCCGCCGAGATCGCCACCCACGGATCGAGCGGCGCCACGGGCGCGTCGGACCCGAACGCCAGACGCACGCCGTGCCGCAGGAAGTCGGCGAGGGGGAAGGCGCGGTCGGTGCGGCCCGCCCAGAGCCGGTCGGCGACCTCCCGGTCGTCCATCGCGTGCTCGGGCTGCACGCTGGCCGTGACGCCGAGCCGGGCGAAGCGCGGGACGTCCGACGCATCGACCAGCTGGGCGTGCTCGATGCGGCCGCGGGCGCCCACGCGCTCGAACGCGTCGAGGGCGCGGCGGTTCGCCTCGTCGCCGATCGCATGGACGGCGGGCTCGATCCCGTGCCGCACGGCGAAGCGCATGGCGGCCTCCAGCTCGACTTCGTCGAGGTTCGCGACGCCGTGCCCGCCGTCGGGGTACGCGTGCCGGCAGAGCGCGGTGCGGGTGTTGAGCGAGCCGTCCGAGATGACCTTGAACGGCCCGGCCGCCAGGAGGCCGTCCGTGCCGTCGATGACGCGGCCGGTCCGGAGACCGAGGCCGGCGGCGCGCTCCAGGTCGTCCCGATAGACGCCGAACTCGACACGGAGGGCGGGCGACCCGGCGGCGAGGCGGCGCGCCCAGGTCTCCAGGTTCCAGCCGTACTCGAGGTCGACGATCCCGACCACGCCGCGGCGGGCGGCGGCGAGTGCGGCATCCCGGGCCCACCGGTCGAGCGTCGCGTCGTCGGCCGCCGTCAGCGCGCTGGTGACCGCGAAGCTCGCATCCTCGCGCAGCACGGCGTCGTCGGTCGCCGGGGTGAACAGGCGGGCGGCGGCACTGTTGACCCATGAGCAGTGCAGGTCTCCGGCGATGAGCACCACGGGCCGCTCCCCTGCCGCCTCGTCGAGGAGGTCGCGGGTCGGGAGGTCGGGCCAGAGGGCATCGTGGAAGCCGAAGCCGACGAAGATGTCGTCGCCGGGCTCGTCGGCGGCACGCCGGCGCACCAGCTCGGCGGCCTCGGCGGCGGACGCGGCACGCGAGACGTCGAGCCGCCGGGCGGTCTGCGCCCACTGGGTGAAGTGGACGTGCTGGTCCCAGAGGCCCGGCACGACCCAGCGGCCCGCGAGGTCCACGTGCTCTGTGCGCGGGCTCCCCTCCGGGCCGTCGTCGGTCAGGCGCCCGGCCAGGTCGACGGCGTCGATGCGGCCGTCCACGACGCGGATGTCGACCAGGCCCTCGGCGCCGGGAAGGCGCGCACCGGTGAGCAGCAGGCTCATCGGGCCGCGCGACGGCGGTCGTGCACGATCCGCATCTCGCGCAGCAGGCCCTCGCTCGCGTAGGGTCCGTCGCCGGCGAGCTCGAGCAGGATGCGGTCGACGATCTCGTCCGGCCGGTTCTGGCTCATCTTCTGCTTGGCGGTGATCCGCGTCGGGGTCAGCCGCAGGCCGACCGTGCCGGAGGAGATGCGCCGGGCGTAGGCCGCGTCCGCCTCGGTCCCCGCCATCCGGCGCGGTTCGGGCAGCTCGCGCTCGAAGTGGTCGACCAGGCGCGCGAGAACCTCGAGGTTCTCCTCATCGCTCAGGATCTCGGGGAGGCCGGAGAAGTGCGCGGCGATGAAGTTCCAGGTGGGGACGGCCGGCGCGTCGCCGTACCAGCCCGACGAGATGTAGCCGTGCGGGCCCTGCACGACGACCATCAGCTCGCCCTGCCCGAGCTGGTGCAGCTGCTCGTCCGGGCGGCCGACATGGCTCAGGAGGCTGATCTCCTCCCGCGACCCGTCGAGGATCACGGGATAGTGGGAGGCCACGAGCCCCGCGTCCGTGTGGCTGACGAAGGTCGCCCAGGGGTTCTCGCGGACGAGGCGCTTGAGCTCCGCGGCGTCCGTCAGGGTGAAACTCGGGTTCTGGCGCATGCCGCCTCCTAGGCCTGGTCCTTCGGGCACCAGTACAGCTTGCGGCCGCCCAGCTCCTCCATGACGATGTTCGTCCCGCAGACGCGGCAGGGCAGACCCTCCCGCTTGTACACCCAGTGCCGGTCGTCGCGACTGGCCATCGCCTTGCGGTACGCGTCGTCGTCGAGATCGTCCATGGTCATCATCTGCCCGGTCGCGACGCCGATGTGCAGCAGCTTCACCCAGTCGCGCCAGAGCTCGCGCACGGTGTCCTCGGGCACGAGCTTGCCCGGGGTGTGCGGGTTCTGGCGGGCGCGGAAGAGGAGCTCGGCGCGGTAGACGTTGCCGATGCCGCTGACCACGCTCTGGTCCATGAGCAGCAGGGCGATGGCGGTCGGCTTGCGCCGCACGGTCGAGACGAAGCGCTCCTCGGCGTCGGGACCGTCGTCGAGCATCGGGTCGGGGCCGAGCTTCGCGATCACGGCGTCGACCTCGGCGGGGTCGAGGACCTCGCACGCGGTCGGGCCGCGCAGGTCGGCGACCGCGGTGTCGGTGAGCAGGCGCACCCGCACCTGCCCGACGGGCTCGGGCGGGAAGGTCGTGATCTCGGCCTCCAGCTTCTCCGACTCGGCCATGCGCAGCCGGGTGCGCCGGGGCGCGCCGATGGAGTGGAGGGAGTTCTCGCCCGCGTCGTCGAACACGCGGTCGGCCGCGACGTCGGTGCCGCGCTGGTTCGTCTGCCCCATGCGGCCGTTAGCCGAGGCGATCGTCGGATCGACGCTGATCTCGCCCGCGAAGTCCCAGGCGCCGTAGATGCCCAGGTGGATGCGCAGCCAGAGCCCGTTGTCGAACTCCAGGAACATCTGCTTGCCGACCGCCTTCGCCGCGGTCATCACCCGGCCGTCGATGCGCGCAGCGCCGTCGGCGAACCGGCCCTGCGGCGACGACACGGCGACGCGGTGGCCGACGAAATTGGTCGCGAACTGCCGCGCGATGCGATGGACGGAGTGACCCTCGGGCATCAGCGGTCCACGTTCTTGCCCGCGATGTCGCCGGTGGCCTCGTACTCGGCGAGTTGGGCGATGCGGCGCACGTGGCGCTCCTCGAACGAGAACGGCTCGGCGATGAAGAGGTCGATGAAGCGCGTGGCCTCCTCGACGGTGTGCTGGCGGGCGCCGATCGAGATGACGTTGGCGTCGTTGTGCTGGCGCGCGAGCTGCGCGGTGCTGTCGTTCCAAACGAGCGCGGCGCGCACCCCGAGGACCTTGTTGGCCGCGATCTGCTCGCCGTTGCCCGAGCCGCCGAAGACGACGCCCAGCGCCTCGACGCCCGCCTGCTGGTCGCGCACGACCGCCTTCGCCGCGTTGATGCAGAACGCCGGGTAGTCGTCGATCGGGTCGTACTCCGCAGGCCCGTGGTCCACGACCTCGTGACCCGCCGCGGACAGGTGCTCCTGGAGGTGCGTGCTGAAGTCGAGGCCGGCGTGGTCGGTGGCGATGTGGATGCGCATGCAGCAAGTCTAGGGAAGCCCGCCGACGCGCCGCGCGCGCGGGTCACTAAGGTGGATCGGGTGGACACGATCCACGCGAATCTCGTCTTCAAGGAGTCACCGTTGCCCGGAGAAAACCTCACCCGCATCGAAGCACAGGAGCGCGCGTCGCTCGTCCGCACCCACGCCTACGAGGTCGCGCTCGACCTGACGACCGGCCCGGAGACCTTCCGCAGCACGACGACCGTGCGCTTCTCCGCGACCGAGGGCGCGTCGACCTTCATCGACGCGATCACCCGCACGGTGCACTCGGTCGTCCTCAACGACGTCGAGCTCGACCCGGCGGAGGTCGCCGACGGCGTGCGCATCCGCCTCGACGGCCTGCAGGCCGAGAACGTGCTGACCGTCGACGCCGACGCGATCTACACGAACACGGGTGAGGGCCTCCACCGCTTCGTCGACCCGGTCGACGGCGAGGTGTACCTCTACAGCCAGTTCGAGGTGCCGGACTCGCGCCGCATGTTCGCCGTCTTCGAGCAGCCGGATCTGAAGGCGACGTTCGCCTTCACCGTCACGGCGCCCGAGCACTGGGCCGTGGTGAGCAACTCCCCCACGCCCGAGCCGGTCGCGGCCGGCGACGGGAAGAAGACCTGGACGTTCGCGCCCACCTCGGTCATCTCCTCCTACATCACCGCCCTCATCGCCGGGCCGTACGAGTCGGTCCACAGCGAGCTGACCAGCCGCGACGGACGCGTCATCCCGCTGGGCGTGTACGCCCGGAAGAGCCTCGCCGGCTTCCTCGACGCCGACTACATCTTCGAGAAGACCCGCGAGGGCTTCGCCTTCTACGAGGAGCGGTTCGACTACCCGTACCCCTTCGAGAAGTACGACCAGCTCTTCGTGCCGGAGTTCAACGCCGGCGCGATGGAGAACGCCGGTGCGGTGACCTTCACCGAGACCTACGTCTTCCGCTCCAAGGTCACGGACGCGATCAAGGAGCGCCGGGTCGTCACCATCCTGCACGAGCTCGCCCACATGTGGTTCGGCGACCTCGTGACCATGAAGTGGTGGAACGACCTGTGGCTGAACGAGTCGTTCGCCGAGTACGCCTCCACCCTCGCCACCGCCGAGGCCACCGAGTGGCACGAGGCGTGGACGACCTTCGCCGCGATGGAGAAGAGCTGGGCCTACAAGCAGGACCAGCTGCCCTCCACCCACCCGATCGTCGCCACGATCAACGACCTGGAGGACGTGCAGGTCAATTTCGACGGCATCACCTACGCGAAGGGCGCCTCGGTGCTCAAGCAGCTGGTGGCGTGGGTCGGCCAGGACGACTTCCTCGCCGGGGTCGCCCAGTACTTCAAGAAGCACGCCCACGGCAACACAGAGCTGAAGGACCTGCTGGTCGAGCTGGAGGCCACCAGCGGCCGCGACCTCACCGACTGGGCGGCCAAGTGGCTCGAGACGGCGGGCGTGAACACCCTCCGCCCGGAGATCGAGGTCGACGCGGACGGCGTCATCACCTCCTTCGCGGTGCTGCAGACCGCCGCCGCCGACTACCCGACGATCCGCCCGCACCGCCTCGCCATCGGCTTCTACGAGCTGCGGGACGGCGCCCTTGTGCGCGACCACCGCGTCGAGCTCGACGTGGACGGCGAGCGGACCGAGGTGCCCGAGCTCGTCGGCCGCGCCCGGCCGGCGCTCGTGCTGCTCAACGACGACGACCTCGCCTACGCGAAGATCCGCCTCGACGAGGCATCGCTGGCCGTCGCCATCGAGCACCTCGCCGAGATCGAGAGCCCGCTCGCGCGCTCGCTCGTCTGGGGCGCCGCGTGGGACGCCACGCGCGACGCGGAGACCACCGCGAGCGACTACGTGCGCCTGGTGCTCGGCAACATCGCCGCCGAGACCGAGTCCACGACGATCCGCACGACCCTGAGCCAGCTCGGCCTCGCGGCCGGCAGCTACGTCGCGCCGGAGCGCCAGCGCGAGACCGTGCAGGCCGTGGCCACCGCGCTGTGGGAGCTGGCCAAGCAGGCCGAGGCCGGCAGCGACGCGCAGTTCCAGTTCGTCAAGTTCTTCGCGGCCTACGCGTCGACCGACGAGCAGCTCGCCGAGATCGCCGCGCTCCGCGACGGCTCGCAGTCGCTCGAGGGCCTGACCGTCGACACCGACCTCGGCTGGGAGCTGCTGATCGCCCTGGTCGCCGGCGGCAAGGCGGGCACCGGGGAGATCGACGCGGCCTTGGCGGAGGACAACACCGCGAACGGCGCCCAGTTCGCCGCGCAGGCGCGCGCGAGCATCCCGACGGCCGAGGGCAAGCAGGCGGCGTGGGACTCGGTGTTCCGCTCCGACGACCTGCCGAACGCCATCGTGCGCTACACCGGCCTGGGCTTCCAGCGCGCGGCGGACACGAGCGTCCTCGCCGCGTTCGTGGAGCCGTACTTCGCGGCCCTCCAGGAGGTGTGGGCTTCCCGCTCCTACAAGATCGCGGAGTACCTGGTCGCCGGCATGTATCCGGCGCCACTGGCCGACGCCGCGCTCCGCGACGCGACGCGCGCGTGGCTCGACGCCAACCCGGAGCCGGCCGCACTGCGCCGCCTCGTGGTCGAGAGCCTCGCCGGCGTGGAGCGCGCGCTCGCGGCCCAGGAGCGCGACGCCCGCGGCTGACGCGCTGCTTTCGCACGGAGGGACCCTCGTCCGACCCGGCCTGGTACCACGGGCCGATGACGGACGGGGGTCCCTCCCTCTACGTTGGAGACATGATCCAACTCGATCACCTCACCAAGAGGTTCGGCCAGAAGACGGCCGTCGACGACATCACCGCCACCGTCCAGCCCGGCAAGGTCACCGGCTTCCTCGGCCCGAACGGCGCGGGCAAGTCCACCACCATGCGCATGATCATGGGCCTCGACCGGCCGAGCTCGGGCGGCGCCACCATCAACGGCAAGCGCTATGCCGAGCTGAGCTCGCCCCTCACCGAGGTGGGCGCGCTGCTCGATGCGAAGGCCGTGCACACCGGGCGGTCCGCCTACAACCACCTGCTCGCCATGGCCGCGACCCACGGCATCCCGAAGCGCCGGGTCGACGAGGTCATCGGCCTCACCGGTCTCGACTCCGTGGCCGGCAAGCGCGTCGGCGGGTTCTCGCTCGGCATGGGCCAGCGGCTCGGCATCGCCGCCGCGATGCTCGGCGACCCCGCCACCCTCATCCTAGACGAGCCGGTCAACGGCCTTGACCCCGAGGGCGTGCTCTGGGTGCGCCAGTTCGCCCGGCACCTCGCCTCGCAGGGGCGCACCGTCTTCCTCTCGTCGCACCTCATGAGCGAGATGGCGCAGACGGCGGACCACATCATCGTCCTGGGCCGCGGCCGCATCCTCGCCGACGCTCCGGTCGACGAGATCCTCGCCGGAGCGACGCGCAACGCCGTGCGGGTCCGCACCCCGCAGGTGGAGGACCTGGCCCGCTCGATCGTGTCGGCCGACGTGACCGTGACCGGCGTGGAGGCGGACCTCATCGAGGTCACCGGCCTCACCGCCGCGCAGGTCGGCGAGGCCGCCGCCCGCGGCGGCATCGTCCTGCACGAGCTCACGCCGCTGAGCGCCTCGCTCGAGGAGGCCTACCTCGAGCTCACCCACGACGAGGTCGAGTACCGCACGGAGGTCGAGCGATGACCATGACAGCCCCCGCCCGCACCCACGAGCACTCCACTCTGGGTCGGCTCAGCTTCCCCCGCGTCGTCCGATCCGAGTGGATCAAGCTGCGCACGCTCCGCTCCACCTTCTGGACGCTCGCCAGTGTCATCGTCCTCGTCGTCGGCATCGCCACGCTCGTGGCGTCGGCCATCCCGTCGAAGGCGGAGCTGCTGAAGCAGGTGCCGCCCGCGCAGCAGGCCTCCGTCGAGGCGTCCGCGGCCGAGTTCGGCACGACCGCCGCGACCGCCGGCCTCACCTTCGCCGCCCTCGTGGTCGCCGTGCTCGGCGTGCTCGTCATCAGCGGGGAGTTCTCGACCGGGATGATCCGCTCCTCGTTCGCGGCCGTGCCGCGCCGCTTCCCCGTCCTGGCGGCGAAGACCCTGGTGCTCTTCGTGGTGTCGTTCGTGATCGGCGTCGTCTCGTCGGCCGCCTCCTGGGCCGTCGCGATCCCGCTGCTGAACGGCAAGGGCTACGAGGGCGACCTGCTGTCGTCCGACACGCTGTGGGCCGTCCTCGGCGCCGGGCTCTACCTCGGGCTGGTCGCGGTCTTCGCGCTCGGTGTCGGCACCATCGTCAAGTCGACCGCCGGCGGGATCGCCGCCGCGCTCGGAGCACTGCTGG
Organism: Actinomycetes bacterium; assembly: GCA_023390155.1. GTDB lineage: Bacteria > Actinomycetota > Actinomycetes > Actinomycetales > Microbacteriaceae > Leifsonia. The sequence continues at coordinate 7,707 of JAEWDJ010000294.1, forward strand.
TCCTCCCCATCATCGCCAGCCTGATCGCCGGGCTGACCAAGACGGAATGGGTCGCGGACGCCGGGCACTACCTGCTCAGCAACGCGGGCGGCGGTCTCGCCGGAATCGCCAACGGCGGCCTGGAGCCCTGGGCCAACGCGGTCACCGTGCTCGCCTGGGCCGCTGTCGCGTTCGTCGTCGGCGCCGTGCTGCTCCAGCGACGGGACGCATGACCCAGCCCCTCCCTGCGACGGACCCGACCCCGGGTGGCCTGGAACTCCCCCGGCCGCCCGGGGTCATCCGTCGCTTCCTGGCAGCACACCCGGTGCTGCTCGACACGACGGTCGTCACCGTCTACTTCGTGCCGTCGATCGCGGTGGCCATCGCCGGGCAGATCGTGCGACCGTCGGTGGCCGAGTCGATCGGGATCGCGCTGGTGCTCGTCACCTCGGCCGCGCTGTTCCTGCGACGGCAGCGACCGCGTGTCGTGTTCGTCGTCGCGACGGCGGCGCTCGTGCTCAGCACGGTGCTCGGACTCACGACCGACTTCGTGCCGTCGCTGTTCGCCCTCTACGCCCTCGCGGTCTACCGGTCGACGAGGTCCGCCTGGATCGGCTTCGGCATCACCGCCGCCGCGACGGTCGTCTCCCTCGCCGCCCTGCAGCTCCTGCGACACGCCGGCCTGTTCGGGGCGGCCGTCACCGAACCGACGAGCGCCGGATTCGCCATCCTCGCGTTCACCCTGGTCTCCGTGCTGATCGGCAACAACATCGGCGGCCGGCGCCGCTACCTGGCGGCCCTGATCGACCGCGCCCGCCAGCTGGCCAGGGAACGCGACCAGCAGGCCGTCATCGCCGCCTCCGCCGAACGCAGCCGCATCGCGCGCGAGATGCACGACATCGTCTCGCACAGCCTCACCGTCATGATCACGCTTTCCGAGGGGTCGGCACGGCTCGCCGAGACCGCTCCGGCACGATCGGCCGAGACCATGACGATGGTGGCGGAGACCGGTCGCAGCGCCCTGGGTGACATGCGGCGTCTCCTCGGTGTGCTGCGCAGCGAGGAGGGCGACGGCGCCGAGCACCAGCCCCAGCCGGGCGTCGGCGAGCTCCGGGAGCTGATCGAGCGGTTCCGCGCCGCCGGGCTGCCGGTGCGCATCACCGTCACGGGCGACCCTCCGGAGGACGTCGGTCAGCAGCTGACCGTCTTCCGGGTCGTGCAGGAGGGGCTGACCAACGCGCTGCGCTACGGGCCGCTCGCCACCATGGTCGAGGTCACCATCCGGTTCCGGCCCGACCGCATCGTCATCACCGTGGAGGACGACGCCGCCGTCCACGGCGACGGCGCCGACGGCTCCGGACGCGGCCTGATCGGCCTGCGCGAGCGGGTCGCCCTCTACGGGGGCACGCTGGACGCCGGGCCGCGCACCCCGGCCGGCTGGCGCCTCCGCGCCGAGTTCGACACGGTGCGGCCGGCGCGCGACCGGCAGAGCGGCGACGGCATCCCGCCCGGCGACGCTCCGCCGAACGCCCCCGCGACCGCCGACGCTCCCGCCTCCCATCCGGCCCCTGCCCCCACACCCGAGGAGAACCCGTGACCGACCCCGCTCCCCTGCGCGTCCTGCTCGTCGACGACCAGGCGCTGGTGCGTCTGGGCTTCCGCATGGTGCTCGAAGCCGAGGCCGACCTCCACGTCGTCGGCGAGGCGGCCGACGGGTCGGAGGCCGTGCGACTCGCCGTGGAGGCGCGGCCCGACGTGATCCTGATGGACGTGCGCATGCCGTCGATGGACGGCATCGAGGCGACGCGCCGGATCGTCGCGGCGAACCCCGAGGCGCGGATCATCATCCTCACCACGTTCGACCTCGACGAGTACGCGTTCGGCGGGCTGCGCGCGGGCGCCAGCGGGTTTCTCCTGAAGGATGCGCGTCCTGCGGAGCTGATCGCCGCGATCCGCGCGGTCGCCGCGGGCGATGCCGCCGTCAGCGGGCGCGTCACGCGCTCCATGCTCGAGCTCTTCGCCGACCGGCTGCCGCAGGGCGGCTCCCCACAGCCCGGCGCCGAGGATCCGGCGGCGGCGCTCACGCCGCGCGAGCGGGAGATCCTGCTCGCGATGGCCGACGGGCTCACCAACGGCGAGATCGGCGCGAAGTTCTACCTCACCGAGTCGACGGTCAAGACGCACGTCGGGCGCGTGCTCGCCAAGCTGCAGCTGCGCGACCGCGTGCACGCGGTGATCTTCGCCTACGACAACGGGCTCGTGGACCGGTGAACCCAGCGGCCGCCAAGGCGCCTCTCGGTAGGCTCGGACGCGTATGGGAATCTTGAGAACCGACTTCTGGACCGAGCTGGGCACCTGGGCCGTTCAGGCCGGCTGGCGGGTGCTGACCGCCGCGCTCATCATCGCGGGCGCCTTCCTCCTGAGCTGGATCCTGCGCGTGCTCATCCGCCGTGTGGTGAAGCAGATCGTCAGCGGGGTGAAGAAGGGGCAGAACGTCACCGACACCCAGGCGCTCGTCGCGTCGCCGCTGGCCGCCGTGCGCGTGGTGCAGCGCACGCGCACGCTCGGCTCGGTGCTGACCAACATCGTCAACGTCACGATCGGGATCATCGCGATCATCCTGGTCATCAACGTGTTCGCCTCCGAGGTGCTCGGGTCGTTCGCCCTGCTGACGGCCGCGATCGGTGCCGGCCTCGGTTTCGGCGCGCAGAACATCGTCAAGGACGTGCTGAACGGCCTCTTCATGGTCATGGAGGACCAGCTCGGCGTCGGCGACGTCGTCGACCTCGGCTCGGCCACCGGCGTCGTCGAGGCCGTCGGCATCCGGATCACCCAGGTTCGGGACGTGAACGGCACGCTCTGGTTCGTGCGCAACGGCGAGATCCTGCGTGTGGGCAACATGTCGCAGGGCTGGTCCCGCGTCATCATCGACCTCGCGGTGCCCTACGACACCGACATCGAGGCCGTGCAGGAGACGATGCTCGCCACGGCCACCGCCCTCGCCACCAGCCCGAAGTGGCGCTCCCGCATCCTGGAGAAGCCGGAGCTGTGGGGTCTCGAGTCGATCTCCGCCGACGCCATGGTCATCCGGATCGTGCTGAAGACGCGCACCACCGCCAAGGACGACGTCTCGCGGGAGCTCCGCGTGCAGCTGAAGCGCGCACTCGACGAGATGGGGGTCAAGCTCCCGTCGCTCTCCGCCGTCGTGCTGAGCGGCTTCGACAGCGCCGGGAGCGTCAGCGGCGCCAAGCCGCCGCGCACCCGCCCGGTGCCCGCGGTGCCCGAGAAGCCCCTGACCGGCCGCAAGGCCCGCGCCGCCGCCAAGCGCGCCGCCGCCAACCCGAACGCCATCCGGATCACGCCGGTCGGCGAGGCGACCGTGGTCAAGCCGCGCACGCCGAAGCAGGCGGCGGAGGGCGCACCGGCGCCGGACGCGAAGCCCGCGGCCACCCCGAAGGCGGCCAAGAGCCCTTCGGGCGGAACGCGATCGGGCGAAACGCAGTCGGGCGAAACCCCGTCGGGCGAAACGCCGGCCCCCTCACCCCAACCCCCCCCCCGCCCCCC
>JAEWDJ010000310.1 GCA_023390155.1 Actinomycetes bacterium
CACGTAGAAGGCCAGCTGGTAGCCGTAGGTCGTCTCGATCCCGGTCTTCGAACTCGCGACGCCGAGCGCCGCCGCCGTCGGGCCCGCGTTCACCTCGGCGCCCGCCTCGACCACCTTGAGCTGCTGGGCCTCCTGCAGGTCCACCCAGACCATCGCGCCGGAGTCGTTGGTCGCCATGGCGACGTCGTCGGCAGGGCCGACCGCGGTCGTGAAGGTGAGGGACGCGGTCGCGGGGACGGCGGCCTTCTGCTGGGCCTTCCACTCGGCGCCGACGGCGGTGCGGAGGGTGTCGCCCTCCGCGCTGAACAGGCTCGCGTACTTGCTCTGGTCGCCGTTCATCAGCACGTCGCCGTAGGCGGCCGCCACCTGGTTCGGCGGCAGCGCCAGCAGCTTCGAGTCGGGCCGGACGATCGCGGCGCCGATGCTGGCGGGCGCCAGGTTCGGCACCTTGGCCTTGGGCTCGAGCGAGATCGCGTACTCGACCATGTAGTTGTCGCGCGGGGTCTCCTGCACGAGCGTGAGCGCCTGCGGAGCCTGCTCCTTGCCCTCGGCGTCCTTCGGCATCTCGATCACGGCGGTCACCGTGCGGGGCCAGGAGTCGGTCGCCTGCGGGAGCGAGAGCACGATCGGGTCGGACGGGATGGCCGGCAGCGCCGGCTGGTCCGCCTTCTTCGCCCGGATCGCATAGTTGGCCTCCCGCAGCTGCAGAGCGGCGCCGGTGAAGCGCTCCTTGGCGAGGTTCGGGTCGGCCTTGGCGTCGGCGTTGGCCGCCGACACCGAGATGCGCTTGACGATCCGCTCGAGCTGCGGGACGGTGACCGCCGGCGGCACCTGGTTCGCGCCCTTCGGCACGGAGGTGGTGGTCGAGGTCGGCGTGGGCGTCGGGGTCGGCGTCTCGTCCGCGAAGGCGGCGCCGGCACCGGCACCGCTGAGGGTCAGGGCGCCGATCAGGACGGCGGGCGCGATCACGCGCGACCGGCGGGTGGATCGGCGGCCGCGCGGGGTGGACTCCACCTCGGCGGTGGGCTTGTACTTCGGGGCTTTGGGGAGTTTGGGCATCTTTGGTCCGCTCTTCCGGCGCGGTCCGCGCGATCTGCGGTGGGTGTAGAGCCCCCAGAGGTAGAGGGCGATTCCGATGACGAGCAGGACGAGGCCGCCGATGATCAGCGGGAACGCCCACGGGGTGCTGGAGTCGACCGGCCAGGTGATGCGGATGCTCGACGGGGCCGGCTTCGTGCCGTCGGAGGCGACCAGCACGCTGACGCCGTCCGGGATGTTCATCGTGGTGACCTGGGCGTCCTCGCCGTCGTACTCCTCGAGCCAGAGGTCCGAGCCCGCGGGGTTCGGGTCGGCGGCGGTGGTGCCCGCCGAGCCGTCCGCCCCGTCCGTGGGTGCGGGGGTCGCGGTCGAGCCCGAGTCGGCGGGCGCCTTGGGGGTCACCGTCCGCGTCGTGAGCGTGCCCGTCGCCGAGTCGTAGCCGACGGCGACGTACTTCTCGGTGCCGAGCCACGCGGTCACGTCCGCGGTCCGGCCGAGGGCGACGACCTGGGTCTTCACATCCGGGGCGCCGCCGAGGGACAGCGTCTGCTGGCCGCTGTGGGCGTTGAGCGCCGACCCGGCGATCACGACGTACCGGGCGTCGCCGGTCACGGTCGCGCTGGCGGTCAGCTCCGTCGGGGGTGCGAACACCGTCCGCTGGGCGATGCCGGCGACGATCATGACGGCGGCCACCACGAACGCGACGATGGCGAGTACGAAACGCAAACAGATCTCCTCGTGTGCCGGAGGGGACGGGCACAGTCACCCAACGATAGTCGAGCACCCTGAAAGGCATCTAACCGTTCCCTGCACGAGCCTGCAGTCCCCCATGCGGGTACCCGGCCCCAAATGTAAGATCGTCTCGGCGTGCGAGCAGCTCGCGACCGGCTTATCTCAGGAGTAACACGTGGCCACCGACGAATCGAACTTCACCCAGGTCTTCCGCGGGTACGACAAGGACGAGGTGGACAAGGCGGTCCAGGAGCTGCGCCGCGAGCTGATCAAGTCGAACACCCAGGCCGCGGACTCCGTCAAGGAGATCAAGCGCCTCCAGCTGCGCATCGAGGAGCTGAACGCCGAGATCGAGGAGGTCGGCAGCCCGACGTACTCGGGGCTCGGGACGAAGCTCGAGAACACCCTCCGCGTCGCGGAGGAGCAGTCCACCCGTCTGATCGCGCAGGCCGACATCGACGCCGAGAAGCTGCGCGCAGGCGTCGCCGGCGAGATCGAGAAGGTCAAGAAGGCCGCCGCCCAGCAGGCCGAGCGCATCATTGCCGACGCCACGGCCCGGGCGACGACGATGCTCGAGGACGCCCAGATCGAGTCCTCCGAGCTGCTCGCCAAGACGCGCGCCGACAAGGAGACCCTGCTCACCGACGCGATGCGCGAGGCCGCGGGCATCCGCGGCGCCGTCGCGACCGAGGCCGCCGAGCTGCGCGCGACGAGCAAGCGCGAGGCCGCCGCACTC
>JAEWDJ010000180.1 GCA_023390155.1 Actinomycetes bacterium
CCACCTGCCCCCCGCCTCACCCCCGCGGGGGGGGCCCCGCGGGGGGCCGGCCGCTCGCGGCGTTAACGGCGGGGCTCCCGTAGGCTGGACCGGTGCAGCTGATCGGACTCACCGGCGGGATCGCCTCCGGAAAATCGACCATCGCCTCCCGTCTGGCCGAGCACGGCGCCGTCGTCGTCGACGCGGACCGCATCGCCCGGGAGGTCGTCGAGCCCGGGCGACCGGCCCTGGCCGCGATCGCGGAGCGCTTCGGCCCCGGCGTCATCGCCGCCGACGGCAGCCTCGACCGGCCCGCGCTCGGCGCGATCGTCTTCGCCGACGAGGAGGCGCGGCTCGCGCTCAACGCGATCACCCACCCCGCCGTGCTCGCCGAGTCGACGGCACGCTTCGCGGAAGCGGAGGCGGCCGATCCCGACGCGATCGTCGTCTACGACGTGCCGCTGCTGGTGGAGTCCGCCAACGAGTACCCGTTCGAGCTCGTGGTCGTGGCGCACGCCGACGCCGCCACCCGGGCGGAGCGGCTCGTGACGCTGCGCGGCATGGACCGGGCGGAGGCGCAGCGCCGGATCGGCTCGCAGGCGAGCGACGCGCAGCGGCTCGCGGTCGCCGACGTCGTCATCGACACCGACGGCACCCTGGAGCACACGCACGATCAGGTGGACGCCCTGTGGGAGCGGCTGAAGTCGCGCGCCTGACGCCCGTTCCGCTCTGAGCGAGAGCCGGCCCCGGTGTCGGTGGTCCGGCCTAGGCTGGAGGTCATGGAACCCACGCGCGCCGTCCGTCCCTTCGAGGTCGTCAGCGAATACTCGCCGAGCGGCGATCAGCCGCAGGCGATCGCCGAGCTCGCGGGCCGGATCAACGCCGGCGAGACCGACGTGGTCCTGCTCGGCGCCACCGGAACCGGCAAGTCCGCGACCACCGCCTGGCTGATCGAGCAGGTGCAGCGGCCAACGCTGGTGCTCGCGCACAACAAGACCCTCGCGGCGCAGCTGGCGAACGAGTTCCGCGAGCTGCTGCCCAACAACGCCGTCGAGTACTTCGTCTCGTACTACGACTACTACCAGCCCGAGGCGTACGTCCCGCAGACGGACACCTTCATCGAGAAGGACTCGTCGATCAACGCGGAGGTGGAGCGGCTGCGGCACTCGACCACGAACTCGCTGCTCAGCCGGCGCGACGTCGTGGTGGTCTCCACGGTGTCGTGCATCTACGGCCTCGGCGCGGCCGAGGAGTACCTCGAGGCGATGGTCGCCCTGCAGGTCGGCCAGACCATCGGGCGCGACGCGCTCATCCGCCGCTTCGTCAACATGCAGTACGAGCGCAACGACATCGACTTCTCCCGCGGCAAGTTCCGCGTGCGCGGCGACACGATCGAGATCATCCCGGTCTACGAGGAGCACGCGGTGCGGATCGAGATGTTCGGCGACGAGATCGAGGCCCTGTACTCGCTGCACCCCCTCACCGGCGAAGTGCTCGCCAAGATGGACGCGGTCTCCGTGTTCCCCGCGACGCACTACGCCGCCAGCCCGATGACGATGCAGCGCGCGATCGGCACCATCCAGACCGAGCTGCACGACCGTCTCGTCGAGCTGGAGCGCGAGGGCAAGCTCCTGGAGGCCCAGCGTCTACGCATGCGCACGCAGTTCGACCTCGAGATGATGGAGCAGATCGGCTTCTGCTCCGGCATCGAGAACTACTCGCGCCACATCGACGGCCGTCAGCCCGGCGAGGCGCCGAACTGCCTGCTCGACTACTTCCCCGACGACTTCCTCGTCGTGATCGACGAATCTCACGTGACCGTGCCGCAGATCGGCGCGATGTACGAGGGCGACGCGTCCCGCAAGCGCACGCTGGTCGAGCACGGGTTCCGTCTCCCCAGCGCGCTGGACAACCGGCCGCTGCGCTGGAACGAGTTCAAGGACCGTGTCGGCCAGACGGTGTACCTCTCGGCGACGCCCGGGCAGTACGAGCTGGGGATCGCCGACGGCATCGTCGAGCAGATCATCCGCCCGACGGGTCTGATCGACCCGGAGATCGTGGTGAAGCCGACCAAGGGGCAGATCGACGACCTCCTCGAAGAGATCCGCGTGCGCGTCGAGCGCGACGAGCGCATCCTGGTCACCACCTTGACGAAGAAGATGGCGGAGGAGCTGACGGACTTCCTCGCGGAGGCCGGCGTCAAGGTGCGCTACCTCCACTCGGACGTCGACACCCTGCGCCGTGTCGAGCTGCTCACCGAGCTGCGCGCGGGGGTCTACGACGTGCTCGTGGGCATCAACCTCCTGCGCGAGGGCCTCGACCTGCCCGAGGTGTCGCTCGTGGCGATCCTCGACGCCGACAAGGAGGGCTTCCTGCGGTCGTCGACCTCGCTCATCCAGACGATCGGGCGCGCCGCGCGAAACGTGTCCGGCCAGGTCCACATGTACGCCGACGTGCTGACCGACTCGATGAAGCGCGCGATCGAGGAGACCGATCGCCGCCGCGAGAAGCAGCTCGAGTACAACCGGGTCAACGGGATCGACCCGCAGCCGCTGCGCAAGCGGATCGCCGACATCACCGACGTGCTGGCCCGCGAGGAGGCCGACACCGCGCGGATGCTCGCCGGCCGCGAGCAGAAGCGCAAGAGCCCGACGCCGAACCTCCGGAACGGCGGCATCGCGGCGCAGGGTGCGGCCGAGCTGGAGGGGCTGATCGCCGACCTCAACCAGCAGATGCTGGACGCCGCCGGGGAGCTGAAATTCGAGCTCGCCGCTCGCCTGCGCGATGAGCTCTCCGATCTCAAGCGCGACCTGCGGCAGATGGAGAAGGCCGGCCACCTCGGCTGACCTCCCCGCGCTACGGTGGCAGGGTGAGCGCGAACGGGACGATCTCGCGATGGGCGGTGCCTGTCGCCGGTGGCGCCCTGCTGATCGTCGCCGCCGTCGCGATCGCTGTGCAGGGCGCGCCGACGTTCAGCGGTCCGCGCATCCCGCTCCCCGCGGCGGAGGTGCGCTCCACGACCGGCCCGCAGCCGTCGGTGACGGGCACACCGGAGCCGCGGGTGCCCGACCACACGATTCGGATCGACCTCTCCTGGGTCGCGCTCGCCCTCGCGGTGCTCGCGGTCGTCATCGCGGCCGGGCTGCTCTGGCGGTATCTGCGAAAGCGCCTGCGCGTGCGAGCCGAGCAGCCGTCGGCGGCGCTCGACGCCGTGCTCTCCGCGGAGCCGCCCTCGGCACCGGACGAAGCGCCGCGTCCCGAGCCGGTGCGACGCGGACTCGACCGTGCCGTCGACGCGCTCTCCAGGCCCGTCGACCCCCGGGATGCGATCGAGCGTGCCTGGCTCGGACTCGAGGAGGGCGCCGCCGACTCCGGCGTGCGCCGGCTCCCCGCCGAGACGCCGAGCGAGTTCGTCGCCCGCGTGCTCGCTCGCGTTCCCGCCGATGCGGAGGCCGCACGTCGTCTGCTCGACGTCTATCTGCGGGTGCGGTTCGGAGACCGCGAGGTGACGCCGGACGACGTGCGCGCCGCTCGCGAGGCGGTCGAGGCCCTGCGGGGGTCCTGGTCCGGCGTAGAAGCGGCGACCGCGGCGGCGCGCACGGGAGGCGAGTCGTGACCCGCCCCCGGCTCCTGCGGAGGGCCGCGGGCTGTCTCGTGCTCGGCGTCATCGTCGGCGTGGTGGCATGGCTGCTCGGGATGGACATCGGCCACGCGATCGGACTGGGAGCCGTGCTCACCGCGCTGACGGG
>JAEWDJ010000341.1 GCA_023390155.1 Actinomycetes bacterium
GGCTTGCCGTGGGCGCGGCCGGCGGCGCCGACCTCCCCGATCAGGCGGAGCACGGCCGGGTGCCACGGGTCCTGGAAGCCCGCGACCGAGCCGAGCAGGCGGTCGGCGGCGAGCGTGTACTGGGTCAGGTCGTTGGTGCCGATGGAGGCGAACGCGGCCGTCTGCAGCACGCGGTCGGCGAGCAGCGCGGCGGAGGGGACCTCCACCATCACGCCGACGGTCTTCAGCCCGAACCCGCTGGCGAGCTCGACGAAGTAGCGGGTCTCCTCGACCGTCGACACCATCGGGGCCATGACCCACAGGTCGGCCTCGGTCGCGGCGTCGGCCTCGGCGAGGGCGGTGAGCTGCTCGCGCAGCAGGTCCTCGTTGGCGCGCAGTGCACGGAGGCCGCGGAGGCCGAGCGCGGGGTTGTCCTCGTGGGCGTCGTTGAGGAAGGCGAGCGGCTTGTCGGCGCCGGCGTCGAGCACGCGCACCACGACCTTCTTGCCGGGGAACGCGGCGAGCAGGGCGGTGTACTGCTCCCGCTGCTGCTCGACGGTCGGCGCCATCCGCTGGTCGAGGAAGAGGAACTCGGTGCGGAACAGGCCCACACCCTCCGCGCCCGCGTCGAGGGCCTTCTGCGTGCCGTCGGCCGAGCCGAGGTTGGCGAGCAGGGGGATGAGCGTCCCGTCGGCGAGGGCGCCGGGAGCCAGCCCGGCGGAGAGGGCGGTCTTGCGCTCCTCGATGCGGCGCAGCGCGTCCGCGCGCTCGTCGTCGGCGGGCGAGACGGTCACGGTGCCGGCCGCGGCGTCCACGATCACCTCGGTGCCGTCGGCCAGCGCGTCCGCGCCGGCGACGCCGACGATCGCGACGATGGCCTTCTCACGCGCGAGGATCGCGGTGTGGGAGGTCGGGCCTCCCTCGCGCGTGACCAGCCCGAGCACCTTGGTCAGGTCGAGCAGCGCGGTGTCGGCCGGGGCCAGATCGTGGGCGACGAGCACGTACGGCTCGTCGGACTCCGGGACGCCCGGCGCGGGCCGGCCCGAGAGCGCGGCGATCACGCGCTGCGCGACGTCGTCGAGGTCGGTGGCGCGCTCGCCCATGTAGCCGCCGAGGCCGATGAGCATGTCGCGGAACACCGCGAAGCCCTCGAAGACGGCGCGCTCGGCCGTGACCCCGCCGTCGATGCGGGTGGCCACGTCGTCGGCGAGGGTGGAGTCCTCCGCCATCATCGACTGCGCCTCGAGCACGTCGGCGGCGACGCCGGTGACCGAGGCCGCGCGGGCGCGCAGGTCGGCGGCGACGGTTGCGACCGCCTCGGCGACCCGCGCCTTCTCCTCGTCGGGGGTGCGGGTGCTCGGGGTGTCCGCCGGCTCGGGCAGCGGGTCGGACATGCGCAGGACGCGGCCGACGGCGACGCCCTGGCCGATGCCGGCGCCGGTGAGCGGGGTGGTGGTCGTCTCGGACATGATCAGGCGTCGTGGTCCGTGGTCAGGATGTCGGCGAGGTCGTCGAGCACGGCCTCGGCGTTCGGGGCGTCCGTGGTGAGGACGATCTTGTCGCCGTGGTCGATGCCCAGCGAGATGACGCCGAGGATGCTGCCCGCGTCGACCGACTTGCCGCCCTCCTTCGAGAGCTGGACCTTGGCGCCGGAGCCGTTGACGGCCTCGACGAAGAGCTTCGCGGGGCGCGCGTGCAGCCCGTGCGACGATCCGACGGTGATGATCCGCTCAGCCATGTGTGTTCTCCTTCGATGATTCGCAGCCCGGGGTCCCGGGAACGGTGGCTCGTGCTCTCATAGTGCCGCCGCCCGGGCGTCGAGAGCCAGGTCCAGCGCCTGGGCGCCGTCGAGCGCGGCGGGCGAGATCGGCGGCAGCACGGCGACCGCGGTGCCGGAGCCGGCGGCGCGCTCGCGCAGCGCGGGCACCGAGGACTCGAGGTGCGCACCGACGAGGACGACGTCCACCCCGGCCAGAGAGTCGAGCTGGGAGACGCTTCCGGCCTCCACCGTCGCCGTGAGCCCGCGAGCTGCCGCAGCGCTGCGGAGCTTGACGGCGACGAAGGTGCTCGAGGCACCCGCGCCGCAGACGACGACGATCTTCATCGACCTGGGCCTTTCGGTGGAACGGGATGGAACGGGTGGGGCGTGATGGATCGTCTGCCATGGTCGTCCCGTTCGGCGCGCGCCTCCAGCCGCCTTTCTTCCGGGGGTGCGGAAGGCGCGTTCGTCCGGCCCGGCTTCCGGGGGGAGCGGAAGATCGCCGAGATGCGCCTCGGTCTACGGTGCGGTAGGTGATTGACTCGGAGTCGGAAGGTGGTGCGGGTGGCGCTCTCGGCACAGCAGACGAGGATGCTGGACATCCTGGCGCGCCGTGCTGCCTGGGTGACCGCCGCCGAGCTCGCCCACGACCTGGGCGTCACGACTCGCAGCATCCGCACCTACTCCGCCGCTCTCGGCGAGCTCGTCGAGTCGGGCGCGAGCGGCTACCGCGTGCGGCCGGAGGCGTATGCCGCGCACCTCGAGGGCGCGTCCGGCGAGACCGGCGCCGGCGCGGGTGCGGGAGCCGGGGCCGGGTCTCCGCAGGAACGCCTCGTCTTCCTCGCCCGCCGCCTGCTCGACGAGCCGGAGGGCGTGGACGTCTACGACACCGCCCAGAGCCTCTTCGTCAGCGAGTCCACCCTCGAGTCCGACCTCACCCGGTTGCGCGGCATCCTCGCCGACACCGAGCTCGGCCTCCAGCGCCACGGGCCGGTGGTGCAGCTCACCGGGCCCGAGATCGCCCGCCGCAAGCTGATCAGCCGTCTGTTCCGCGACGAGATGCGCCAGGGCGTGCTCGACATCGCGCGCATCCAGGAGGCGTTCTCGTCGAGCGGGCTCGCCGAGTTCAAGTCCGACCTGGTCGGGATGCTCGACGCGCGCGGCTTCTTCGTCAACGAGTACGGGATCAACGACGTGCTGCTGCACATGGCGGTCGCCCTCGACCGCGTCGCCAAGGACCGGGTGCTGCCCGCCGCCGGCGACCCGGAGGTCAGCGAGACGATCCGCGCTCTCGCCGCCGACCTCGGCGAGCTCGTCGCCAAGCACTTCGACGTGACGCTCGACCCGACCGAGCTGCGCTACCTCGCCATCCTGCTGCGCACGCGGGTGATAGCGCCCGGCGCGGGGCGCGACACCGTCGAGGAGTTCGTGAGCGAGGCCGACCTGGAGGTGGTGCGCGGCATCGTCGCCCGCGCCTCCACCGAGTACCTCGTCGACCTGCGCGACGAGAACTTCATCGTGCGGCTCACCCTGCACGTGCAGAACCTGGTCGCCCGCGCGCACCAGAAGTCGTACTCCCGCAATCCGCTGACGCGTTCCATCAAGAGCTCCTACCCGATGATCTACGAGCTGGCCGTGTACATCGCGAGCCGGTTGCAGGCGGCGGAGGGCATCGAGGTCAACGACGACGAGATCGCCTACATCGCGATGCACGTGGGCGCCTACCTGGAGCAGCAGTCCCGCCGCCGCGACGCGGTCACCTGCGCGGTGGTCTGCCCCAACTACTACGACATGCACATCCTGCTGCGGGAGCGGCTCGAGAGCGCGCTCGGCGACGAGCTCGACGTGACGAGCGTCATCACCACGGCCGACGCGGACTGGTCCGCGATCGACGCGGACCTGGTGCTGACGACGATCGACCCGCGCGGGCGGCGCGAGAACGCCGTGATCGTGCAGCCGTTCGTGACCGAGACCGACGTGGAGCACATCCGCCAGGCCGTCGCGCGCATCCGCCGCCAGCGCCGCCGTGCCCGCATCAAGAACGACCTGCTCGAGTACTTCGACGAGAGCCTGTTCCTGCGCAACTTCTACGCCCGCGACGCGCTCACGATGATCCGCGCCCTGGGCGACCGGATGATCGCCGCCGGCGCGATCGACCAGGACTACGTCGACCAGTCGATCGAGCGCGAGCAGATGTCGTCGACCGCGTTCACCGACTCCCTCGCCGTGCCGCACGCGATGACCATGAGCGCCAAGCGCACGGCCATCGCGATCGTCGTCAACGACACCGCGATGGACTGGGGCGACGCGCGCGTCAACGTCATCGCGTTCATCGCGTTCGACGCCGGGGGCCGCGCCTCCTTCCAGACGGTCTTCGACCAGTTCGTGGAGGTCTTCGGCGACCGCGAGGCCGTCCTCGGCCTCATCCGCCGCGCCGACACCTTCACCGCGTTCATCGACGAACTCGTCCGCATCATCGACTCCTGACCCCCTGACCGCCGAGTACACGAACTCTCTGCGGGCTCCGCGGCTGGTCGGGCGGGGTTAAGCGCGAGGACCGCCGGGCGCTCAGGGCGGCCGGCGGTCCGGGGCGGGCGGGCGCGGAGGCTAGGTCGCGGTGATCGTG